>NZ_WAAS01000326.1:0-6490 GCF_008806585.1 Micromonospora sp. AMSO12t | reverse complement strand
ACGGGGCGTACCACCTGGTGACGGTGACCGACGACGGGCCGGGGATCCCGGCCGCGGACCGGGAGCGGGTCTTCGGGCGGTTCACCCGGCTCGACGACGCCCGCGCCCGGGACGACGGCGGCGCCGGCCTCGGGCTGGCCATCGTGCGCGAGCTGGTCCGCCGGGCCGGCGGCGGCATCGTCCTGACCGACGCCCACCCCGGCCGGGACGGCGGTCCGGGGCTGCGGGTACGGCTGCTGCTGCCGGCCCTGCCCGACCCGGAGCGGCCCTGACGGACCGGGCCACGCCGGGCGATGGTCCGGCCGGACCGCCCGGCGCGCCCACGATCGGCGCCGCGCCACCCGGGACCCGCGGCGGCCCGTCAGCCGCGACGGGCCGTCAGCCGCGGCGGGTGCAGACCTGCTGGGCGCGGGCGATCGTGTCGGTCGACCACACGACCGCGACCGTGAAGCAGTAGTCGGTGCTGCGGTTCAGTCCGTAGACGACGAAGGCGGTGGTGCCGGCGGGCAGGTTGGCGAAGGCCGTCTGCGCCTGGCCGACCCGGCCGCCCGAGATGACCACCGGGCCCTCGCCGCCGGCCGGGTACGTCCAGCGCAGCGCCACGTTGTCACGGTTGTCCCGCAGCGTCACCGAGCCCGGCGGGCTGCCGGGGGAGGCCACGGCCCCGGCCGTGGGGCCGGCGGCCGACGGGGCGCCCGTGCCGGCCGGGTCCCCGGCCCGCGTGGAGGCCGGTGCGCCGGTGGCTGCCGGGGGCGCCGGGTCGGGGGCACCGTCCATCCCGGCCACCCCGGTGATCACCGCCACCGTGCCCAGCAGCACCACCGCGACGCCACCGACGGCGAGCGGCAGCAGCCGGTTGGTGCGCCGGGACGGCGCGCGGTGCACCGGCACCGGCAGCAGCCGCGACGGCTGGTAGGGCTCCTCGGGCGCGCCGGGCTGGCGGACCCGGTGCACCCCCTCGGCCTCCTCGGTGGCGCCGTTGGCCAGGGGGACGACCGCCGGCGGCACGGCGCTGTCGGCCGGCCCGTCCCCGGCGTCGGCCTCGGGGGGCCACCAGCCGGGCGGCGGGTCCTCCGTCGGCTGCCGGGGCGTCGGCACCACGTGCGGCGGCCCGGCGTACGGGTCCGGCTCCGCCGGGCGGTAGCCCGCCTGCGAGGGGTGCTGTGCCGTCGCCGGCCCGTCGCCCGGAGGCGGGGTGCGCGCGGATGGCACGATCGGACCGTCCCGGCCGACGGGTGCGGTGTCGGCGCAGACGTGGTCCGGGTTGGCCGCCGCCCTGGCCAGCCCCGCCACCTGCGTGGCCAGCGGGTCGTCCGCCGGCAGGTGCTGTCGGCACAGCTCCCGGGCCAGCGCCAGGTTGTCGTGCGCCTCGGCGAACTGCCCGCAGTCGCGCCGCATCGCCCCGAGCCGGGCCAGCATCTTGATGCCGCTGGGGTGCCCGTCGCCGTAGACCTCGCGGTGCAGCTCCCAGGCGTCCAGCAGCCGGTCGCGGGCCACCTGGCACTGGCCGCGCGCGTACTCCACGGTGGCGAGGTCGGCGTGGGCGGCGAGCACCCGCAGCGACTCGGGACCGTCGAGCGCGGTCAGCTCGATGATCACTTCCTGGTAGAGCCGGGCGGCGCGGGACCAGCTGCCGACCCGGTGCAGCACCGCCGCGAGGGTGGCCGCGGCGGCCACCGTGCGCTGGTCGGAGCGCCCGTGCAGCCGGGTCGCGGCCGCGTACGCGAAGGCGGCCCAGCCCCGGGCCGAGTGCGGCTCGCCGAGGGCGACCAGCACGCGGGCCTGGAGGCTGGCGGCCTCGGCCAGCTCGGGTGTGGCGTTGGCCGGACGCGGGTCGGCGTCGGTCAGCGCATCCGCGAGCAGCCGTTGGGCACCGGCGAGGTCGCCGGAGGACACCAGGTGGTGCGCCTGGTCAGTCAGTTCACCGAAGCCGTAAGGCACGCCCCATCGTGCTCATCCGACGACGGTAAGTACAAGACCCGAGCGGGAGTGTATTGGTCAAGAACCGGTCAGGTGTGCGGCGAGCGTCTCGCTGATCCGACGCAACTGGTCCACCTGGGCCGGGCTCAACGCGTCGAAGAGGTGCCGGCGTACCCCCTCGACGTGGCCGGGTGCGGCGGCGGCGAGGGTGGCGAATCCCTCGTCGGTGAGGACGGCGATCTGCCCGCGCCGGTCGGTGGGGCACTCCTCGCGGCGGACCCAGCCGGCCGCCTCCAGCCGGGCCACGGCGTGCGAGAGCCGGCTGCGCGAGGAGCCGCTGGCCTCCGCGAGGTCGCTCATCCGCAGCCGCCGCTGCGGCGCCTCTGAGAGCCGGACCAGGATCTCGTAGTAGGCGTGCGGCATCCCGGCGTCGCGTTGCAGCTCCCGGTCCAGCGCCTCCATCAGCGCCCGGGAGGCGGTCAGGTACGCGCGCCAAGTGCGCTGCTCGTCGGGGTCCAGCCAGCGGGTCATGACGCCCATCATACGCCAGATAGTTGAACGTTCAACAAAACCGCGCTAGCGTCGGTGGCATGGGAATCCACCGTCTGAACCACGCCGTGCTCTACGTCAGTGACCTCGCCCGCAGCGTCGGCTTTTACCGCGACGTGCTGGGCTTCCGGCCGATCCCGATGACGCCGGACGGCTTCCGGGGCGCCGCCTTCCTCCAGGCGCCCGGCTCCACCAACGACCACGACCTCGGCCTGTTCGAGGTCGGCGCGGGCACCGGCCCCTCCACCGCCGGCCGCGGCACCGTCGGGCTCTACCACCTGGCCTGGGAGGTCGACACCCTCGACGAGCTGGAGGTGACCGCCCAGCGGCTCGCCGCCGCCGGCGCCCTGGGTGGCGCGTCCGACCACGGCACCACCAAGAGCCTCTACGGCCAGGACCCGGACGGGCTGGAGTTCGAGATCGTCTGGCTGGTGCCCGCCGACCGGCTCGACGACGCCGCCCTGGCCGCCCGCAAGCGGATCGGCCGGCTCGACCTGGACGCCGAGCGGCGGCGCTACGGCGGCCAGACCCGTGGCGGCGTCGGCGTCTCCGTACCGGCCTGACCCGACCGGGATCCGACGGCGTCCCGTCCTGACCGGCTCGGGACGGGACGCCGCCCCGACCGCGCGCCGCGCCGACCGCGCGCCGCGCCGTCCGGCCCGGATGGGGGGAGCTGTGCCCGGCCCGGGGCGAGCGTGCGGTAGAACGGCAGCATGCCGACCGACGCCGTCCTGCGCGAGCTGCTCGTCCGACACCTGGAGACCTGGCTGCCGGGGGCGCTGCACCGCGCCCGGCGGGCCACCCTGGCCCTGGCGTACGCCAGCGGCGACGCCGGCTCCGCGGAGGCCGCGCTGCGGGTGGTCGCCCGGCACGCCGACCGGCTGCGGGGGCGCCAGCTCACCGTGCTGGTGCTCGCCGACGGCACCGAGGAGCTGCCGGCCCGGCTCGGCGCCGTGGAGGCGGAACTGCCGGCGGGCGTCGCCGTGCACCTCGTGCCCGGCGGACCGGCCCGGCTGCCGGTGGCGGTCAAGGCGGCCGGCGCGGCCGGCGCGCCCCTGCTGTCCGTCGTGGACGACGACGACGCCGATCCCGCCGCGCTGACCGCCGCGGCTATCGGCAAGCCGGCGGACGTGCTGCTCGCCACCGCCGTCGGCACCCCCGCGCGCGCCGCCCTCGCCGACGCCGGGTTCCCGCTGACGACCGAGCTGGAACTGGTGCCCGCCGACGGGGCTCCGGCGCGGCTGCTCGCCTTCGCGACGGGGTCGGACAAGAGCTTGGAGGCGTTCAAGGAGGCGCTCTGGGCGGCCGACGGTGCCGCCGGCGTGCGCTACCGCGACCCGGCGGGGCGGCTGCTCGACGTCGTCGCGGCCCCGGAGCCCGGCCCGCTGCGCCGCGAGCTGCTGGCGGAGCTGGCGCGCTCCGGCCCGCGTACGGTCACCGAGCTGCGCCGGCACGCCCTCACGGCGACCGTCTACCGGTCGTCCGACGCCGTCCGAGCGCTGACCGGCCTGCTCGACGCGGGGGAGGCGACCCGCGACCCGGAGCACGGCCGGCTCGGCGGGGACGTGGTCGTCTCGGCGCGCGAGGACGGGCCGGCGTCCTGACGCGAACGTCGAGCGGGGTGCCGGTGGATCACCGGCACCCCGCTCGACCTCGGGACCTCACGCCCGGGACTTGTCCTGCTTCCAGGACAGCGGACCCGGCAGGTCGACCCGGTGCGCCTTGGCCCGCGAGTTCCAGGACCAGCGACCGATCTTGATGCTCCAGGAGGAGAAGCCGTTCTCGGTGAAGTTCAGGATGATCGGACCGTACTTCTTGCGCTTGCGGAACATCAGACCCATCGTCGGACTCCCTTCGATTCCCTTCCCTGCCCTGTCGAACCCGAACATGCCCGGATCGCCGAATCGTGAAACCCCTGTCCGTCCGCTCTGGACGGCGTCGAGGGGCGGTGACGAATCCTGTGCGTCCGAGGGCGTCGAACCCCACCCGCCGGCATAGGGGTTCGGGGCGGTGTCGGCCGACGTCGATCCCGCCCCCGATAGGGGCATTGACCGGGGCCCCGGCCCCCGGCAGCATGGGGCGATGACGCAGCGGGACGATCTTCTCCACGCGGCTCGCCTGCCCGTCGACGGAGGGCTGCCCCGCACCTCCGGCGCCCACCCGACCCCGCAGCTGGCGTGACCACCGTGGAGTGGTCCAGGCAGGGCGATGCCGACCTGCTGCCGGTGGACCGGGACCTGTTCCGGGCGCTGCTGCGCCGGCAGGCCGCCACCGTCACCGTCGTCACCGCGGTCGCCCCGGGCGCCGCGCCGGCCCACCCGGACGCCTCCGGCGGGCCCGTACGGGCCGGCTTCACGGCCACGTCGTTCACGTCGGTCTCGCTGGACCCGCCGCTGGTCTCGTTCTGCCTCGGGACCGCCTCGTCGAGCTGGCCCGTCTTCGCCCGGGCCGAGCACGTCGCCGTGCACCTGCTCGGCGCCCACCAGCGGGAGGCCGCCCGGGTCTTCGCCACCGGCGGGATCGACCGGTTTGCCGCCTATCCGCACTGGACGACGGGGCCGTTCGACGTGCCGCTGCTGACCGGAGCGCTGGCCCGGCTGCTGTGCCGGGTCGTGCACCGGGTGCCGGTCGGCGACCACACCCTCTTCGTGGTCGAGCCGCTCGCGCTCGGCGGCGGCGAGGACGGGGACCCGCTGGTCCACCACCGGGGCGGCTACACCACGACGGGCCCGCTGGCGCGGCCCTGACCAGGCCGTACCCCGCCCCACGGCGCGGCCGGCCGGCCCTGGTCAGGCGGGGGCGCGGTCGACGACGAGCACGCGGGTCACGCTGCCGTCGTCCTCGGCGATGTCACGTTCGTGGACGAAGCCGATCCTGCCCAGCAGCGACAGCGAGGCGTGGTTGGCGTCGGCGACCGTCGCGTACACGCGGGGCAGGCCGAGGGTGTCGAAGCCGTGGCGGACCAGGGCCCGGGCCAGCTCCGTGCCGAGACCGGCGCCCCAGGCCGGCTTCGCCAACGCGTAGATGATCTCGTGACCGTCGACCTGGTCCGTCCGCTTGATCTCGGCGTGCCCGACGTAGCGACCGTCCCGGCGCACCGCCCAGACGTCGAAGAGGTCCTCCGCGTAGACCTTCGTGAAGATCCGCCCGAAGAGGGCGCCGGCCGCCTCGGCGCTCAGCGGGCCGTCGCCCATGAACCGGCCCACCTCCGGGTCGGCGAGCAGGGACACGGCGTCCTCGGCGTCGTCCGGCCGGTAGGGCTCCAGCAGCAGGCGGTCGGTGTGCAGGACGGGGGTGGGCATCAGCGCGGCTCCCAGGCGTCGGGCAAAGCCGTCAACCTACGGACGTGGGCGGGCAGCCGGCCACTGATTATCTCCGCGAGGCTCACCTCGTCGACCACCCGTCGCACGGCGGCCCGCACCGCGACCCAGAGCCCGGGCAGGTTCTCCGCCGCGCCCTCGTAGCTGGTCTCCTCCGGGCGCAGCCCGCGCACCCCGGCCAGCGGACCCTCCACGGCGCGCAGCACCGCGCCGACGGTCACCTCGCGCGGCGGCCGGGCCAACGTGTAGCCGCCCTCGGCGCCGCGCTGCGCCCGGACGATGCCGGCCCGCCGCAGGTCGGCCAGGACGGCCTCCAGGAACTTGCGCGGCATGTCCTGCTCCGTGGCGATGGCCTGGGTGGACAGCAGCCGAGGGTACGCGGTGGCGAGGCTCAGGGCCGCCCGTACCGCGTAGTCGCCGCGCGCGGAGATCTGCACCCCGACATCATGCCCCGCGCGGTCGGCCGGTCGCGTCGGCGGGCGGGCGGGGCCGGACGACCGGCCCGGGTACCGGCTGCTCGCGGGCCGCGCGGAACGCGCCCGGGCTCACCCCGACCTCCCGGGTGAAGAACCGGCCGAAGTTCGTCGGCTCGGAGAAGCCCAGCCGCCGGCCGATGCGGGCGATCGGCTCGTCGGTGGCGGCCAGCAGCCGGCTCGCCTGGAGGGCCACCCGCTCGTCGACCACCTGCTTGGCGCTGCGCC
>NZ_WAAS01000325.1:0-6512 GCF_008806585.1 Micromonospora sp. AMSO12t | reverse complement strand
GCCTTCGACGAGCTTCGGCGGGCCGAGACGGTGGCGTTCGGCGGGGTGGGGATCGCCGGGACGCTGCTGCCGGTGACCGAGGCGTACCGGCGGGTCGAGGCCGCGCTGGGCGACGATCCCGAGGATCTGCGGGGACAGC
Source organism: Micromonospora sp. AMSO12t (assembly GCF_008806585.1). Classification (NCBI taxonomy): domain Bacteria; kingdom Bacillati; phylum Actinomycetota; class Actinomycetes; order Micromonosporales; family Micromonosporaceae; genus Micromonospora; species Micromonospora sp. AMSO12t. The sequence continues at coordinate 6,373 of NZ_WAAS01000325.1, read as the reverse complement.
TCGACCGGCTGCTCGCCGAGGGCACCCCGGCGGGGCGCGTCTACGCCGCCACGCTGCTGGAGCGCGTGGACCCGACCGCCGGGCGCGCCGCCTGGACGGCGTTGCGCGACGACCCGGCCGAGTTCGGCACCTTCACGGGCTGCGTCATGGGCCGCACCACCCTGCGCGAGTACGCCACGGACCGCCCCGACGGGCCGTAGAGCCAGGCGGGCCCGCAGAGAGCGGGGACCAGGTCGGTCGCCGGGCACGTGGGGTAACCGGCCTCTCACTCCCCGACCAGGCATTTTCCCCAGGTGCGCGGGGTTGTTACCGTCTGCGCCGACGTACCTGGGGAGGTGGTCGGGTTGAGCGGAACGCTCGCGTACGTGCTGGCAACGGTGGGCTGTCTGGTCGGAGTGGCGGGCCTGGTGGTGGCCGCGGTCGTCTGGAACCGGACGCGTTCCCGCCCGCAACAACGGGCCAAGGGGCCGGGTGACCCGCTGCGGGACCGGGACGCCGACGCGCTGCGCGGTGACCCGCGCCGGCTGAAGCCCGGCGACATCGTCGAGATCCGGGGCGTGTCGTACGCGGTGCGCGGCTCGATCCGCCTGGTCGAGGGTGGCTGGAGCTGGGCCGAGCACCTGCTCGACGACGCCGGTGGCGTGCGGCGCTGGCTCTCCGTCGAGGAGGACCCGGAGCTGGAACTGGTGCTCTGGGGAGCCGAGCAGGGCGCCACCGTCACCCCCGGCGCCCCGACCATCGACTTCGCCGGCCGCCGTTACAACTGGAACGAGTCCGGCCAGGCCCGCTTCACCGCCGTCGGCAACACCGGGCTCGACCCGACCGGCACGATGCGCTACCACGACTACCAGGCGCCCGGCGGCGCCCGGCTCTCCTTCGAGGCGTACGGCGAGGCGGGCTGGGAGGTGGCGCTCGGTGAGCTGCTGCACCGCGGCGACGTGATGATCTATCCGCAGTCCGAGGTCGGCTGATGCTCGTCACCCTCGACGCCCCGTACGTCGACACCAGCGCCGCCGACCTCAGCCTGGCGCTCGACGACGTCGAGCGGCCCGCGCTGCACGTGCTCGACCTCGACCTGCCCGACGGCGTCCGGCTGCGGCTGCGGCTGCTCGGCGCCTCGCACCAGGTGGTCCTGCACGCGCCCGGCGCCGCGCTGACCGAGACGGTCGCCTGCCTGCCCGGCCGCCCGCCGGAGCTGCCCGGTGCGGTGCGGGACGAGGCGAGCGGCTACCACTTCACGGCGACCGTGCTGCGGCCCGCCGGCACCGGGCTGAGCGAGCAGGTCGCCGCCCTCCGTGCCGACCTGGCCGACGACCCGTACGCGCTGGTGGGCGTGTTCCCCGGCGACGCCGACGCGGTGACCGCGCTGGCGGTCCGCCCCGACCCGCCGGCCGGCACCCTCGCCTGGCGCACCTGGCACGCGTATCCCCAGACCAACGAGCTGGTCCTGACCGAGACGGTGGTGGCACTGCGATGACGTACCGACGCTGGTTCGTGGTGGGGGTGGCGTTCGCCGTCATCGGCGCCCTGGTCGCCGCCTTCGCGATCTTCTACGGCAGCTTCTCGCCGCGCGGCTACGTCGAGGACAAGTACAAGCGGGCGGCGAGCCGGGACATCGGCCGCAACGCCGTCGCCTACACCTCGCCCCGTTCGCCGAGCCAGGTGGCGAAGGAGGTCACCGACGCGTGGCAGCCGGCCGACCAGTACGTCGACGGCAGCGGCGTCTACCTGCGCTACGACGACGACTCGGTGGTGATCCTGCCGATCGCCGCCGGCTCGGTGATCCTGCTGGAGCGCATGAGCACCGCCTATCCCCGCTACCACTCCACGGTCGGCTCCCACTGGGGCTGGGGCCGTGGCAGCACCGTCCGGGGCGGCGGCCCCGGCAGCGGCAAGTGACGCACCGACCCCCCTCACCCTGGAGCCTCCTGTGCAGACCCTCGTCACCGATCTGCTGGTCACCCTCGCCTACGGGGCGGTCGGTGTCCTGCTGATGGGCATCGGCTACGTCCTGGTGGACCTCGCCACCCCCGGCAAGCTCAACCAGCTGATCTGGACCGAGCGCAACCGCAACGCGGCGCTGCTGCTCGCCTCCAACCTGGCCGGCGTCGGCATCATCGTGGTCGCCGCGATCGCCGCCAGCGACGACGACTTCGCGCTCGGCATCGTGGGCGCGTCCGCGTACGGGATCCTCGGCCTGGTGATCATGGCGGCGGCCTTCGTGCTGCTCGACGTCGCCACGCCGGGCAAGCTCGGCGAGATCCTGGTCGACCAGCAGCCGCACCCGGCGGTCTGGGTCTCCGCCGTCGTGCACCTCGCCACCGGCGCGATCATCGCCGCCGCGATCAGTTGATGGCGACGGCGAAGAAGCCCGGCGGGCAGCAGGCGGCGGTCGCGAAGGCGAACCAGGGCACCTGGATCGTCTGGGTGGTCGTCGGGGTGGCCGTCCTGTGCTGCGTGGGCATCGGCGTGGTCAACCGCAGCGGCGGCGGGGACGACGTGCTGCCGCCGACCTCGCAGGAACGCGGCGACACCGTGCCGATCCTGCAACGCTCCAGCGCCAGCCAGGGCATCTGCTACGGCTGGGTGCTGCGGGACTTCTACGAGTACACGGACCTCAGCGTCGGCTCGAACCTCGGCGAGGGGGTGGCGGTCGAGGAGAACGCGGCCTGCCCGCGCTGGGTGCAGGTGGTCGCCCAGGTCGCGTACACCTCGGAGAGCAGCGAGAGCAACGACTTCGCCCGCATCACGGTGGAAGCCTCCGACGACGTCTCCGCCACCGCCCAGCTGCGGATGCAGAGCGGGCTGGAACGGCTCGGGCTGACCGAGGACGCCTTCGTCGACGAGCCCGGCTGGGCGGTCACCCGGGCCGCCGTCTCGCTGCCGTTGCTCGCCGCCGAGGCGGGCCTGGTGGAGCCGGCTGCGACCCCGGCGGCTGCGACGGCCGACGCGCCACCGCTGCCGGACGCCGGTAGCGACCTCTGGCGTGACCGCTGGGGCTACCTGCTCGCCGCGGTCGGCCTGCTGCTGTTCACCGCGTTGCTGTTCGCCGCCGGCTTCTGGCAGCGCGGCCGGCAACGCCGCGAGGAGGCCCAGCGGCAGGCACAGGCGGAGGCCGGGATGCGGGACTTCAGGGTCGCCCGGCAGGCCGCCGCGCGGGACCCCAGGCGTACGCCGGAGGGCCGGTGACCGTCGACGCGCCGGCACCGCCCGCGCGGTGGCGGCTGTCCCGCGCGGCGGTGCTCGTCGCGGTCTTCGTCTGTGCCGCCTGCGGCCTGGTCTACGAGCTGGCCCTCGTCGCCCTGGGCAGCTATCTGATCGGGGACACGGTCGGGCAGGCGTCGATCGTGCTCGGCGTGATGGTGTTCGCGATGGGCGTGGGCGCGCTCGCCGCCAAGCCCCTGCAGCCCCGGTCCGCCCCCGCGTTCGCCGCGATCGAGCTGGCCCTGGCCCTGCTCGGTGGCCTCTCCGTGCTCGGCCTCTACGCGGCCTTCGCGTGGCTGGACCTCTACGGCCCGGCGCTGGTCGCCACCGCCTTCGTGCTCGGCCTGCTGATCGGCGCGGAGATCCCGCTGCTGATGGTGCTGCTGCAACGCATCCGGGAGCAGGCGGCCGGCAGCGCGGTGGCGGACCTGTTCGCCGCCGACTACGTCGGCGCGCTGCTCGGCGGGCTGGCCTTCCCGTTCCTGCTGCTGCCGGTCTTCGGCCTGCTCAAGGGCGCGCTGGTGGTCGGCGCGGTGAACGCCGTCGCCGGGCTCGCACTGGTCTGCACGGTCTTCCGGCGGGAGCTGAGCCGCCGGGCGCGCGTCGCGCTCGGCGCCGGCAGCGTCGTGGTCTTCCTCAGCCTCGGGTACGCGTGGGTGACCGCGCACGACTTCGAGCTGACCGCCCGCCAGCAGCTCTACCGGGATCCGGTGGTGCACTCCGAGCGCAGCCGCTACCAGGAGATCGTGCTGACCCGCTCGGTCGCCGAGACCGGCCGCGCCGGCACCGACCTGCGGCTCTTCCTCAACGGCGACCTCCAGTTCAGTTCGGTCGACGAGTACCGCTACCACGAGGCGCTGGTGCATCCGGTGCTGAACGGCCCGCGCGGCGAGGTGCTGGTGCTGGGCGCCGGGGACGGTCTCGCCGTACGCGAGCTGCTGCGCTATCCCGACGTCCGGCGGATCACGGTGGTGGACCTGGACCCGGCGGTGGTGGCGCTGGCCCGCAGCGAGCCGCAGCTGCGCCGGCTCAACGGCGGGGCGCTCGACGACCCCCGGGTGCGGGTGGTGCACGCTGACGCGTTCGCCTGGCTGCGTACCGCCCCCGACCGGTTCGACGCGGTGGTGGCGGACCTGCCCGACCCCGACGAGACGGCCACCGCCAAGCTCTACACGGTCGAGTTCTACGCGCTGGTACGGGCGGTGCTGGCCGAGGGCGGGCGGCTGGTGGTGCAGTCCGGCTCGCCGTACTTCGCGCCCCGGTCGTACTGGTCGATCGAGGCGTCGCTGCGCGAGGCGGGCTTCGCCACCACGCCGTACCACGTGGACGTGCCGTCCTTCGGCGACTGGGGTTTCCTGCTGACGGCCCCCGGCCCGACCGCGCCCGCCCTGGCCCTGCCGCCGGACGCGCCCGCGCTGCGCTTCCTCGACGCGGCGACGCTCTCCGCCGCCGGGTCCTTCCCCGCCGACCGGAGCCGGGTGGACGTGCCGGCCTCCACCCTGCTCCAGCCCCACGTGCTGGAGTACGCCCGCGCGGAGTGGCGCGGCTACTGAGGTTCCGCCCGTGGCCCGCGATCGCCGCCGTCCCGGCGGGTCAATGCCCGTCTGACGTGCCGGACTGGCTCGACCTGGATACGGTGTGACCGCGATCTAGGGAAGGAGAATCATGGTCGATTCCCACAACACGCCGGCCCGCACCCGGCCGGGTGTGGTGACCATATCCACGTATCTGCTGTGGCTGTTCGCGCTCACCCAGCTGATCGGCCTCATCATCACGCTTTCCACCGTCGGCACCATCTCGAAGGTGCTCGACGAGGCGTACCGGGGCACCGACGCCAACGGCACGCAGAATCTGGCCGACATCACCACGATGATCACCATCGGTGGCGCCGTCTTCGTGCTCCTGCTCGCGGTCGTGCTGGCCGTGCTCGGGGTGTTCAACAACAAGGGCAGCAACGGATCGCGGATCACCACCTGGGTGCTCGGCGGCATCATGGTCTGCTGCATGGGTGGCGGCCTGGTCAGCGGAGTGGGCGGCGGCATGGGCACCGGTCAGACGACCGGCGACGCGCCGAGCCCGGAGGAGATCCAGCGCCGCATTAACGACGCGGTGCCCTGGTTCACCCCGGTCACCACGCTGCTCAGCGTGCTCGGGCTGCTCGCGCTGCTCGCCGCGCTGATCCTGCTGGCGCTGCCGAAGGCCAACGAGTTCTTCCGTAAGCCGAAGCAGGGCTGGGAGCCGCCGGTCCCGGGTGCGGCCTACCCGCAGTCCGGTGGCCAGCCCGGCTACCCGCAGTCCGGCCAGCCCGGCTACCCGCCCACGCCGGGGTACCCGCCCACGCCGGGCCAGCCGCAGGCGTCCGACCAGCCGGGCTACCCGCCGGCCCCGGGCGACCAGCCGCCGTCCACGCCGTACGGCGGGGACCAGCCGGGCCAGCCGGGGCCGAACCCGGGTGGCGAGCAGCCCGGGTCGGACCGTCCCGGACCGACCCCGCCGCCGGTGAGTTGACGGGTCGATAACAGCGACGCCGACAGTCCCTCCGAGTAGGTTGCAACCCGACGCCTACCGGAGGGACTCGTCGTGTCGCACCCCGATCGGGCACCGGCCCGCCGCCCGGCCGTCGTCACGGCGGCCGTGGCGCTGCTGGCGCTGATGGCGGTCGCCGCCCTCGCGTACGCCGCCGCCGGTGTGGCGATCCGGGGCGGCACCGTCGACCGGTTCCGCGCCGCCGCGACGGACACCTCGGCACTCCCGGACCAGATCGACGGGACGGTCACCCTGCTGAGCGTCTCCACCGTGCTGACGGCGGTGGTGAGCCTGCTCGCGGGGCTGCTCCTCGCCGGTCTCGCCCTCGGCCTGCGGGCCGGCCGGGACGGCGCCCGCACCGCGACCTGGGTGGTCTCGGGGCTGGGGCTGATCGCCGGGTGCTGCGGGCTCGCGCTGCTGGTCGGGCAGCGCGCCACTCCGCTCGGGTCGGGCGAGGACGAGCGGCCGACGGCGGAACTCCTCGGCCTCCTCGCCGACGCCTACCCGTCCTGGTGGATTCCGTTGGGCGCGGGGCTTTCCGTCGGTCAGGTGCTCGGTTACCTTGTGGTAGCCGTGCTGCTGGCACTGCCGGCGGCCGGCGCCTGGTTCCGTCTGCGGCCCGCGTCGTCCGCCCCGCACCACC
>NZ_WAAS01000324.1:0-6594 GCF_008806585.1 Micromonospora sp. AMSO12t | reverse complement strand
CGAGCAGCCCCGCGGTCCCGCCGACCCCTGGCGACCCGGTGGACCCGACGGGGCCGGCCCTGCCCCCGCCCACGAGGCCCAGCGGCGGGCCGACGAAGACGCCGCCGGCCGGCGGCACCACCCTGAACGGGACCGTCACCTCCGGGGTGGAGCCCAACTGCCTGCTGCTCGACAACTACCTGCTGATCGGCGGCCCGCGTGACCTGCTGAAGCCGGGCGCCAAGGTCACGGTCACCGGCCGGGTCCAGCGCGACCTGCTCACCACCTGCCAGCAGGGCACGCCCTTCCTGGTCGAGACCGCCCGCCGGGGCTGACCGGCTCCGCCCGCAAGGGCTGACCGGTACCGCCCGCTGGGGCTGACCGGACGGCCGTCCGCCGCACGTGGGTGTGCCTGCCCGCCAGGGGCGAGGGTGTCCGTCCGTGGCCGCGTCGGGCGGCCCGAGCCTCCTGCGTCGCGACGGACGTGGCGAGCGCGTCCGTCCGTGCTGTGTCGGGCGGCCCGAGCACCCCGCGTCGCGACGGAGGTCACCGCAACGGGCGGAGCCCGCCCCCGGGTGGGGACGGGCTCCGGTGTTCCGGTGCGGGACGGGTCAGTTCACGGCGCCGATGGAGACGGCACCGCGGCCGACGACCGCGCCCTCGGTGGTCACCACGGACAGCTCACCGAAGAGCGCCCGACCGGCGACCGGGGTGGACTGGGCGGTCACCGTACCGGTGAGGGTGGCGGTGGCGCCGTGGGCCAGGTTGAGCGGGGTGGCGGGCGCCGAGAGGCTGCCCAGCGCCGCCGCGGAGAACGAGTCCCGGTAGTCGTAGGCGGTGCTGCCACCGGCCCCGTCCACCGCGTAACCCTCGACGACCACCCGGTAGGTGCCCGCCGGCGGGTTGTTGATGGTCACGGCCTCCTCGGAGTCGCCGTCGGCGGCCCGACCGACCTCCGCGGTACCGCGGAAGACGTAGAGGTCGAGGTCGGCCGCGGCGCTGGCCGGGTTGCCGATCCGGGCGGTGAAGCGGGTCGCGCCCGCCGGCACCTCCACGGTGTACTCCTGCGACGTGCCCTCGGTGATGGTGGGCCGCTCAGCGTGGACGCTGGAGAGCGGGCCGCCCTGACCGGTCACCGCGACCGGGCCGAAGGTGTTGGTCAGCGACCAGGTCACCGGGGTCGCCGCACCGGCGGTGACCGACGGCAGCTCGACCACGGCCGGCTCGACCGCGACACCCTGCACCCGCGCCGTGAGCTGGAACGGGTTGTTCAGCGACGGCGAGGTCCGACGGGACTCCACCTCGATCTCCCAGACCCCGGCGATCGGGTTCTGGTAGTCGCGCTCCTGCGGCTTGCAGGCGTTGGCGTCGGAGAAGTTGGTGTAGCAGGCGAGGCTGGAGGTGCTCTCCACCGGGACGCCGTACGGGTTGAAGGCGATGAACCGGGTCTGCGAACCGGTGGCAATGCCGGAGAGGTTCACCTGGAGGGCGCCCGTGCCCGGCGGAACCGTCACGAAGTACGAGGTGAAGCCGTTCCGGTCGACCGAGCCCTCGGTCGAGAAGGAGAAGTTCGGCTTCTTCACGTCGTTCGAGGCGACGACGACGGTGGAGACCTCGAAGTCGATCACCGAGGTGGCCGGGTCGTCGATCGTCATGATCGCGCCGTGCGCGCCAGCGGTGGCGGGCTTGGCGGTGACCGGGACGGTGACGGTCTTGTTCAGCGGGAGCGAGACGGTCTTCGGCGCCGTGAAGGTGCCGTCGTTGCCACGCAGACCCACGTTGTGCTTCACGGTGCCGGCCGGCCCGCTGGTGCGGGTGAGCTTGACCTGGTAGCTCTTCGACTGGCCGATCCGCTGCCCACCCTCGGTGGAGGCGCAACGGTTGTAGAGGCCGGTGCCCAGGTTCGGGGTGCCCAGCTGAGCGGACAGGACGGTGCAGACCGGGGCCTCGGAGGTGTAGGAGCGCGTCTCCACGCCCTTGCGCAGCAGCTTCCACGCGCCCGGCACGTCGAACATGCCGTAGCCCTGGCCGTACGTCGGGACGTCCTTGATCGGCTTGGCCGAGCTGTAGATCGCCCGGCGCAGCGCGGCCGGGGTGACGCCCTTGTCGGTCGCCTTGGCGGCCGACAGCAGCAGCGCGGCGGCGCCGGCGGCCTGCGGGGAGGCCATCGAGGTGCCGTTCAGCATCGCGTAGCCCGGGGGCAGCGGGTAGCCGGCCTCGGGGACGGCGTTGCCGGGCTGCCAGGTCGGGGCGGTGGAGATGGCCGAGCCGGGGGCGGCGATGTTCGGCTTGATGCCGCCGTCCTCACGCGGGCCCCGGGAGGAGAAGTTGAACAGCGCGTTCTTCGTCTTCACCGCGGAGCCGTAGTTGGCCAGCCAGGTGTCCTTGCTGATGCTCGCCGCGACGCTGACCACGTTGGCGGCCACCGACGGGTCGCCGATGGTGTTCAGGCCCGGGCCGGAGTTGCCGGCCGAGATGAACATCTGCACGCCGTAGGTGGTGATCAGGTTGTTGTACAGCTCGGCGCGGGCGTTGTTGCCGTCGTTCAGCGCCGGCAGACCGCCGATCGACATGTTGACCACGTCGACCTTGCGGTTGATCACCAGGTCGGCCATGCCGGTGGTGAGGGCGGCGTAGGTGCAGCCGCCACCCCACGAGCAGGCCCGGGCGGAGACCAGCTTGGCACCGGGCGCGGCACCGTCGAAGGCGCCGTTGCCGAGCATGTCGTTGGCGGCGGTGATGCCGGCGACGTGGGTGCCGTGGGTGCTCTCGACGATGCCGATGTTGACGTAGTCCACCAGGCCGGGACCGCCGATGGGGGCGGTGTCCACGTCCTCGCGGTACTCGACCACGAACGGGATCCGCTCGACCACCGGGGTGGCCGGGTTGTCGGTGCCGAAGTGCCCGACGTCGAACTTCTCCTTGTACGGCCGCATCAGGGCGTCGTCGGTGAAGTCGTTGTTCTGGTTGACGTCCACCCAGATGTTGTGGGTGGCCGGGTCGTAGAGGATGCCGAACGTGTCGGTCCGGTCCCCGTCGCGGTTGACGTCACCCGCCGGGTCGCTGGCGGCCGTGATCGACTCGCTGAACCGGTTGAACCGGTAGGTGCCCGCCGGGGCCTTCCAGGTCGCGCCACCGGAGGTGAACGTCGGACCGGTGACCTCGGTGAGCATCGGGCGCCAGGTGGCGTCCTCGAACGGGTCCGTCGCGGTCACCCAGTCGACGATCTTGCGCTCGCCCGTGGTGGTCTTCTGCAGCGCCGGGTGACCGAGGTCCACACCGGAGTCCATGATGCCGATCGTGACGCCGCGGCCGTCCCACTGGGGGTTCTTGGCGACGAAGTCGACCGCGCCGATCTCGTTGGTCGGCATGTAGGGGTTGGCAGCCGGGGTGTCGGCCCCCGGGCCGGTCAGCGTCGTGGCCTGCTTCGCCGCCTTCTTGCCGGAGGGGGCGACCTCGGGCGTCGGGTCGGGCAGCTGGATGGTCTCGTCCAGGTCGACGGCGGAGACGCCGGGCAGCGTGGCCGCCTTGACCACCTTGGAGGTGGGGACCTTGGCCAGGACGTAGCCGATGCTGTCGTACCGCTCGGTGACGGCCGCGCCCAGGTTCTTGAGGTCGGCGGCGACGTCCTTCGCCTCGCCCTTCTTGGTGGCCACGATCAGGGTGACGGTCGGGGCCTTCTTCGCCTCCGCCTCGGCGAGCAGCTTGGCGTCGTGCGAGCCCAGCGCCTCCACAGGGGTGGCCTGGGACGCGTCGGGTGCGGCGGTCGGCGCGGCGCTCGCGGTGGCGGCACCACCGGCCACCGTCACCGCGCTGGCCGCCACGACCGACGCGAAGAGCGCGGCGGAGGTCCGCCGGCTCAGGTTTCGGGGTTTGCTCACGTTCTCTTTCCTCCAGAGAACAGGGCCCTCAGATGCAGGGCACGCGTGAGGCGAATCCTTCGCGCTGCCGCTGGTCACTGTCACTACCGTGGAGTTCGTTGTGACCACTTCGTGACATGGGTGAGCGTCCATTGTCACATCGGCGATGATAGGTATCGGCCGTCAGTCCAGTGCCGACCGACCGGTCGGCGCCCCGGTCTCAGCGTTTCCGAGAAGCTCCGGGGCCTGCGGCTGACGGGGCGCCAGCTCGACCTGCGCCGGCGCGGCCAGCTCCTGGTCGGAGACCCCGAGCTCGGCGAGCTTGCGGGCGCTGACCAGCACGCGCGCCTCCAACGACCCCACGGCCCGGTTGTACGCGGTCACCGCGCCGCCGAGCGACGAGCCGAGCTTGCCGACGTGCTCACCCAGGGTCGACAGTCGCCCGTAGAGCTCGCGGGCCAGCGAGTGCACCGCGACCGCGTTGCGCGCCAGCGCCTCCTGCCGCCACGAGTAGGCGACCGTACGCAGCAGCGCGACCAGGGTGGCCGGGGTCGCCAGCACCACGTTGCGGGCGAACGCGTGCTCCAGCAGCGTCGGGTCGCGTTGCAGCGCGACGTCGAGGAACGGGTCGGCCGGCACGAAGAGCACCACGAACTCCGGCGTGCTGTCGAACGCGGCCCAGTAGGTCTTGGCGGCCAGCGCGTCCACGTGTCCGCGCAGGTGCTTGGCGTGCGCGTCGAGGTGGGTGTCGCGGCCCCGCTCGTCGCGGGCCTCCATCGCCGTCAGGTAGGCGTCGAACGGCGCCTTGGCGTCCACCACCACCGACCGGCCACCGTGCAGCCGGACCACCAGGTCGGGGCGGACCCCCTGGTGGTCGGTGGCGGCGGTGACCTGCTCCGAGAAGTCGCAGTGCTCCAGCATGCCGGCCGCCTCGACGATCCGGCGCAGCTGGTGCTCGCCCCAGCGGCCCCGCACCTGGGGTGCGCGCAGGGCCGCCACCAGCTGCTTCGTCTCCGTACGCAGCTCGCCCGAGACCGTGCTCATGGAGCGGACCTGCTCGCGCAGCTCGGCGTACGCGTCGATCCTGTCGTGCTCCAGCTCGGCGACCCGCTGCTCGTAGCGGCGCAGCGTGTCGTGCAGCGGGGCTACGGCGCGGGCCACCGCCTCCTGGGACTGCGCGGTGGCCTCGTAGCTCAGCGCCCGCATGGACTGTTCGAGCCGGCCCTCGCCCTCCCGGGTGGCCCGCAGCGTGGCGTCCAGCCGGGCGATCTCGGTCGCCGAGCGGGTCCGGGCGGCGTACCAGCCCGCCGCGCCCCCGGCGGAGAGGCAGACGATCACCACGGCCAGCGTCGAGAAGTCCACCCCCGGAGCTTGCCAGACCGGCGCCCCGCGCGCCGCCGTGCCGCTCTCGTCGCACCCGCCGCCTTTGTCGCGGATGGACGTTGTGGCCGATCGTGCCGAGCGGCGCGGCGGGGTTTGGCCGTTCCGGGGCAGACAGGAAGCGACGACATGGCTCAGAGTGACGACAGGGCCTCGGAGGGAGACGGCATGGCTGGTCGGTCGCGTCCCGTACGGACACTCGTCGCGACGGCGGCGGGAGTCCTCCTCGCCGGCCTGGCCACGCCGGTCGCGGTGGTCGCCGCACCGCCCGGGGGCGGCGCCGTCGGCTGGCGGGACCTCGGGACGCTGGGCGGCGACTGGAGCGTCCCCGTCGGGCTCACCGACTCGGGGCTGGTCCTCGGCGACAGCCAGACCGCCGACGGCCGCGTCCACGCGTTCGTGTGGCGGGACGGGACCCTGACCGACCTCGGCACGCTGGGCACGGACAGCCACGGCGCCGCCGTCAACGAGCGGGGCGTGGTGGTCGGCACCACCGTCCTGGCCGACGGGCGGACCAGGCCATTCCGGTGGCGCGACGGCGTCATGACCGACCTCTCCGCCGTCCACGGGCCGTCCTCGGCCGTCGGCGTCAACGAGCGCGGGGAGGTGATCGGCACGAGATACACCGACGACAGCGGCCAGTACGGCCGGGCGTTCCGCTGGCGCAACGGGATCAGCACGGACCTGCCCGGTCGCGGTGGCGACACCCTCGCGGCGGCGATCAACGACCGCGGCGACGTCGTCGGCTTCACCAACAGCGCGGACGGGTCCAGCACCGAGGCGGCGCTGTGGCGCGACGGCAGGCTGGTCCGGCTGACGCCGCCGGCCAGCGCGACAAGCATGGCCACCGGCATCAACGACCGGGGCCAGGTGGTCGGCACCATGCGGGTCGACGGCTCCGGATGGCACGCCTTCCTGTGGTACGACGGTGTCTTCACGGACCTCGGCACCCTCGGCGGCACCGACAGCTACCCGGTGGGCGTCAACGGACGCGGGCAGGTCGCCGGCAGCGCGCAGACCCCGACGGACATGCGCGCCGTGCGGTGGCACCACGGCGTCGTCACGAATCTGGGCACCCTCGGCGGCTCGTACAGCCAGGCCATGGCGATCAACGAGGCCGGCACCGTGGTCGGTGAGGCGACCGTCGCCAGCGGCGCGAAACACGGCGTGGCCTGGGTGCGGGGCCGCGGCGTCGACCTCGGCCCGCTGGATCTCGGCCGCTCCGGCGGCCGGGTGGGCTTCGTCAACGACCGGCGGCTCGTCGCCGGCCAGCTGGCCGCCACCGGCGGCGACGTGCACGCCGTCGTGTGGAACCTCGGCCGACGACACTAGCCCCGCCGGAGACCGCTCCGGCCCGGGACCGCGCCCCGCCCCG
>NZ_WAAS01000323.1:0-6687 GCF_008806585.1 Micromonospora sp. AMSO12t | reverse complement strand
CGCCCGTACGCCGGGCACAGACCCTGTCGATTCCCTCGATCGACCGCGAGGTGCTGACCATGGAAAACGTGTTCTCCTCCGTCCTGCTCGACGTGCCCCGGGCCGCCGTAATCTGGCTGAGCCTGCTCGGGGTCGTCGCCGTCACCGTGGCCGGCCTGGTGCTGCGTCCCGGTCGCCTCCGCTTCGACGCCGGCTCCCGCATCCGGCGCGCCGCGATGCCGAGTGAGCTGGAACGGGCCGAGGAGGAGCGCGAACGTTCCCGGTACGCGGGGGAGGTCTCGGTCGCCGCGGAACGGGCCGCCACCACCGCCGCCCGCCTGCGGGCCGAGTGGCTGACCGCGCAGGAGGAGGTCGAGGCGGCCTGGCAGGCGTACGAGGCCGCCGAGGTGGACGTCCGCCGGCTGGCGGTCACCGAGGCGATGCCCCTGCCGCGTACCGTCCGGACGCCCGCCGAGTACGCCGAGCGCGAGCGCTTCCTGCACCGGGCCGCCCTCGACGCGTACTGGCGCAAGGAGTTGTCGGTCGAACAACTCAGCGACGTCTTCGCGCACCGCGACGGGTGGGACCCCCGGCTGCACCCGGTCGAGCAGGAACTGGTGCTGCGCCGGGCGGTACGCGACCACCTGCTCGCCCGGCAGCGGGCGGCCCGGGAGCGGGAGCAGGCGGCGTGGCGGGCGGCCGAGAACGCCGCCGAGGCGGCGCGCAGCCTGCGGGACGAGGCGTTCGCCGCGGTCAACCGCCGCCCCGAGGAGTCGCAGTCGCTGCTGCCGCTTGTCGAGGGCGCCGCAGTGGCGGAGCAGACCCGGGAGTTCCCGGTGCTGACCGGCCGCGAGGTGCCGTCGGTGGCCCGGGGCCGGGCGGCGGTTCCCGCGTACTGACCGGCATGGCCGGGCGGAACCGGTCCCGCTGGGCTAGCGTGACGGCATGTCCAGGGAGGCGTGGATCGTCGTCGGCGTCGTGGCGGTCGTCACGTTGGTCGGCGCGGTGGTGCTGGCCGTCCGCGTGATCCGCACCCGCCGCCTGCTCGGCACGCTCGGGCTGAACGGCAAGCTCGCCTTCTACGGGGCGATGCTCTACACCGTCCTGCCGATCGACCTGCTTCCCGACCCCATCTACCTGGACGACATGGCGGTGCTGACCGGCGCGCTGCTCTACCTGGGTCGGCTGGTCCGGCAGCGCCGCGCCGCGAGCGCGCCGCTGCCCGGGGCACCCGACGCGCCGTCCGGCGCCGACCGGGCGGACCGTCGCGTGCCATGATCGGCGCCGCACCGCGAGACAGGGGACGGACATGCCCGGCGACCATCGGTTGGCGCCCCACGACGAGCGGGTCGTGGCGTTCTGCCGGGAACGGCACCTGGCCACGTTGACCACCCTGCGCAGGGACGGCACCCCGCACGTCGTACCGGTGGGGGTCACCTTCGACGCGTCGACCGGGCTGGCCCGCGTGATCACCGGCGGCGCGTCCCGCAAGGCGCGGCACGTCGCCGCCGCCGGCCCCGGGGGCGCCCCGGTGGCCGTCTGCCACGTCGACGGGCGGCGCTGGCTCACCATCGAGGGGCGGGCCGTCGTGCGCTCCGACCAGCCGGCCGTCGCCGAGGCCGAGCGCCGGTACGCCGAGCGCTACCGGACGCCCCGCCCGAATCCGGACCGGGTGGTCATCGAGATCACGGTGACGCGCCTGCTGGGCAGCCTGTGACCGGTTGACCGGTTCGTCCCGTCCCGCGCCACCCACGTACGCCTGACCGGTCCGGGTGTGACGCGGGGCATCCGTACGCCGGAATCCTGCCGCCCGTGGCCCGGTTGAACCTCGACGTGCGGCCGGTGCGCCCCCGGTCGCGGGCCCGGAATGCCCATCGGAGCAGGGCCGTTGCATCCCTGAGTACGCCCCGTGGGCCGACCGCCCCGGGCCGTCGAATTCCCCGAGCCGAGCGCCTCTCCCGGTGCTGTGCGCCCCGGTCCCCCCGGCGGCGTCGACCCCCGATTGGAGCCCGACCATGAATCCGATCGTCCAGAAGAGCGGTCTCTCCATCGCCGGCCTGCTGGTGGCCGGCGGATGCCTCGCGGGTCCGGCGGTGACCGCCCAGGCGGCGCCGGCGACGACCACCCCGGTCGGCGCGGTGCACACGGACGACCGCGCCGCCAAGAACGGCCGCCCCGACCGGCGTGCCGAGCGCGCCGTGGGCATCGAGTACCAGGCGCAGCCCAACTTCTACTACTGCGGTCCGGCCGCGACCCGGATCGCCCTGTCGGCGCTGGGCCGGGCGCTCCCCCAGGACGAGGTCGCGAAGAGGCTGGGCACCACCGAGGCCGGCACCGACTCCGCCCTCGACATCACCCGCGTGCTCAACGAGCTGACCGGCGGCGGATACCGGACCACCGAGATCCCGGATCCGGTGGCCAAGCCGGAGCAGGTCGACCGGCTGCGGTCCGACGTCGTCGCGGCCCTCGACAAGGGCCGGCCGGTGGTGGCCAACATCAAGGGCACCGCGGTCGACACGGTCGGCAACCCGCACTCGTACGAGGGCGGGCACTACCTGACCCTGGTCGGCTACCGGGACGGCGGCGACCTGATCCGGATCGCCGACCCGGCCGCCCCCGAGGGGGAGTACTGGATGACCCTGGAGAAGGTCGCCAACTGGACCGCCGAGCGCGGCTACTCGTCCTGATCCGACCCGCCGAGGGCCGGCCTCCTACGGGGGCCGGCCCTCTGCCGTGCCGGCGCGACGGGCGCCCGCCGAGCACGGGACGCGGGTCGGCGACACATCGATGACCGGTGGGTTCGGTGGACGGTTCCCGGGTACCAGGCCCACAACCGACCGTTCCGCAACCGGTAAGGGGCAGACATGACCAACCCACAGGACATCAGGGGTCAGGACGTCGTGGACGTCCTGACCGCCGACCACCGTGAGGTCGAGGCGCTCTTCGTGCAGTTGGAGAGCCGGCAGGGCACCCCCGAGCACCGTCGGCAGCTGGCCGACGTGGTGATCGCCGAGCTGGTCCGGCACGCCGTCGCCGAGGAGATGCACGTCTATCCGACCGCCCGCAAGGCGCTGCCGGACGGCGACCAGATCGCCGAGCACGAGATCTCCGAGCACGCCGACGCCGAGCGGACCATGAAGGAGCTCGAGTCGGTCGACCCGTCCGACCCGCGCTTCGACGAGCTCCTGGCGCACCTGACGAGCACGATCCGGCACCACGTCAAGGACGAGGAGTCGGACCTTTTCCCCCGCCTGCGCGCTGCGGTCGCCACCGAGGAGATGGTCGAACTGGCCGGCAAGGTGGAGGCGACCAAGAAGACCGCTCCGACCCGGCCGCACCCGGCCGCACCCGACCGGCCGCCGGCGAACCGGCTGCTCAACCCCGGCGCCGGCCTGGTGGACCGGATGCGGGACGCGCTGAGCGGCCGCGTCACGTCGACGGCGGAGCTGGGCCAGCAGCAGCGCTGACCGCCCCCGCTCATGGTGGCCACGCCCGGCCCGGGGCGTGGCCACCGGCATGTCACCGGCCGGCTCAGGTCTCCGGGGCGATCCGGCGCAGGCCGTCCGCCTCGGACACGATGACCGCCTCCATCGGGCAGGAGTCCGCCGCGTCCACCAATGCGTCGTCCGGCGCCACCCGCTCGGCCAGCGGGCGGGCCAACCCGTCCACCAGCACGAAGTGCCTCGGCGCGGTGCCCGCGCAGATCCCCGACCCGATGCACCGCGTCGGGTCCACGTGCACCCGCCACTGCTCGTCCGTCGCACTCATCTGTTCACCAACTCACCGGCATGGCGACGAGCCCCCGGACCAGCAGGCCGCTCTTCCAGGTCAGCTCGGATTCCGGCACGGCCAGCCTCAGGTCGGGCGTGCGGGCGATCAGCGTCTCCAGGACGACCTGGAGCTCCATCCGGGCGAGCTGCGCGCCAACGCAGTGGTGCACCCCGTGCCCGAAGCCGAGGTGGGGGTTGACCTGCCGGGTCAGGTCGAGCCGGTCCGCGTCGGCGAAGACCGTCTCGTCCCGGTTGGCCGACGAGATCGACACCACCACCGGCTCGCCGGCCCGTACCAGCACGCCGCCGACCTCGACGTCCTCCATCGCGTAGCGGGCGAAGGCCGAGGACGCGCCGAGCGGCACGTACCGCATCAGCTCCTCGACGGCAGCCGGCACCAGGTGCGGCCGCGACCGTAGCCGGGCCCACTCGTCCGGGTGGGTGAGCAGGGCGTACACGAAGTTGGGGATCTGGGTCACCGTCGTCTCGTGCCCTGCCGCGAGCAGCCCGGCGGCCAGGCGCACGACCTCGTCCTCCGCGAGCCGGTCGTCGGCGTCCCGGGCCCGGACCATCGCGCCGATCAGGTCGTCGGTGGGTTGCTCGCGCCGCCGCGCGATCAGCTCGCCCATGTACGCGAGGAGACTGTCGATGTACTCCTGGGCCTGCTCCGGGCTCAACGAGGTGGTCGACACGATCGCCTCGGACCAGGCGTGGAATCGGTCCTGGTCGGCCACGGGTACGCCGAGCAGGTCGCAGATGACCCGGATCGGCAGCGGGGTGGCCAGGTGCTCCACCAGGTCGGCCGGTGGACCGGCCGCGAGCATGCCGTCCACCAGCTCGTGGGCCACCTCCCTGGTCCGGGGCCGCAGTTCCTCCACCCGGCGGGCGGTGAACGCCTTCGCCACCAGCCGACGCAGCCGGGTGTGCTCCGGCGGGTCCATCGACAGGATCCCGCCCTCCTGCTGTCGCGGCGAGTTGCGGGGCTCGTCCCGACCCACCGAGGCGGCCCGGCTGAACCGGGCGTCGCCGAGCACGGTCCGGACGTCGGCGTGCCGGGTGGCGAGCCAGGCCGGCTCGCCGAACGGCATCCGGATCCGGGTGAGCGGCTCGTCCCGGCGCAGCCGGGCGTAGCGCGGGTCGAGGTTGAGCCGGTCGGGGTCGCTGAACGGATAGCGGTGGGGGACGGTCGTCTCGGGGGCCTCGGTCACCGGATGGTTTCCTCTCGTCACGGCGCCCCAAGGGGAGGGCGCCGGTCCGGTCGGGGACGACTCCACGTTGAGTCATGTTCCGACTGCGGATAGTAGCGAGAGTCATCGATCCTTGGCTAGCGGTACGCGTCGATCCGTCAGGAAACAGTCGTCCCGGGCCACCTGCCTGCGCGGCGACCCGGGACGCTACGAGGGGTTCAGCGGACCTGGTCGCCTTCGCCGGTGCGCGCCTGGGCCTGGTCGACGCCCTTGTCGATCTGCTCGTCGTACTTGCCGCCCGTGCGCTTGTCGGCCATGTCGCCGCCCTTCTCCATGCCCTTGTCGACCTGCTCGTCGTGCTTGTCGGCGAAGTCCTTGGCCTTGTCCATGAAGTCGCTCATCGGGGTCCTCCTCGAAGCCGGTTCCGATCCCTGCCTTCCCTGGGCCCGGGGGCCCAAACGCGACGGAGCAGCGGCCCGGGGGCGGTCGGGAAACGGCGGTCGCCCCCGACGCCCCGGCCGCCCATCTAGCGTGAAAGGGGACGCGGGTGTCGAAGGGACGCCGGCCGGGTACCGACTCGCCGGAGATCGAGGAGGGCCGACGTGGTCGCAGACGATGCCGGGCGTACGCCCGAGAGAACGCCCGGCCGGGGCGCCGGCTCCCGACAGACCTGGGCCGCGCTCCCCTGGCTGGTCCGCTCGGCCGTGGTGTGGAGCGCCTGCCTGGTGGTGATCGTCGCCGGGCTGTACCTGCTGGGGAAGATCGCGGTGCTGCTCGCGCCGCTGGCCATCGCGCTGGCCGTCACCATCTTCCTCACCGCGCTGCTCGACCCGGTGCAGCTCGCGCTGCGCCGGCTCCATCTGCCCGCCGCACTGGCCGCCCTGCTCACCGTACTGCTGCTGCTCGGCCTGCTGTTCGGCGTCGGCGCGCTGGTGTGGAGCCTCACCGCCAACCAGTTCAGCGAGTTGAGCGAGGAGCTGGTGCAGGGCCTGCAACGGACCCGGGACTTCGTGACCTCGACGCTGCCGGTCAGCGACCGACAGCTCGACCAGCTGCTCGACCAGGCCCGCCAGGGGCTCGGGCAGGGCTCGGTCGACCCGGTCTCCGGCGCCAGGACGGCCGCGGAGGTGCTCGGCTCGGCGCTGCTCGCGCTCGTCCTGCTGTTCTTCCTGCTCAAGGACGGCAGGTCCATGTGGCGCTGGACGCTGTCCCGCACGACCGGGCCGAACCGGGAGGTGACCGCCGAGGCGGGCCGGATGGGTTGGCGGACACTCGGCGCATACAGCCGGGGCACCATGCTGATCGCCGCGATCGACGCGATCGGCATCGGCCTGGCACTGGTGGTGCTCCGGGTGCCGCTGGCCTTCCCGCTCGCGCTCATCACCTTCTTCGGCGGCTTCATCCCGATCATCGGGGCGACCGTGGCCGGCGCCGTGGCGGTGCTGGTCGCGCTCGCGGCGAAGGGGCCGGTGACCGCACTGCTCGTCCTCGCCGCCGTGATCACCGTCCAGCAGGTCGAGGGCAACCTGCTGGAGCCGCTGGTCATGAAGCGTCAGGTGCGCCTGCACCCGGCGGTGATCCTGGTGGCGGTGACCGCCGGCACCCTGATCGCCGGCATCGCCGGGGCCTTCGTCTCGGTGCCGATCACCGCCGTCGTCTGGCGGGTCATCGACACCATCCAGCAACACCGCCAGCGCCCGACGCCCGCGCCCCCGACCCCCGCCTGACCACCCTGCCGGGTGGGTCCTCAG
>NZ_WAAS01000322.1:0-6705 GCF_008806585.1 Micromonospora sp. AMSO12t | reverse complement strand
CGGGGGAGGGCAACCCCCGTCCCCACCATTGCTGCACACGCACGGGCGGAATTGGCGTCCTGTCGTGCGTGTCGCGCGGGAGCCGGGCCACGCGAGTGGCTAGAGGATCCACCTCCCTCCATGTCGGTGGGAATGGCTGACGGCGGTGTCCGGGCTGGCCCGCCGTCAGCCCTCGGGCTGAGTCCCCAGGGTCCGTCATGGACGGACTCCGGGTGATCTTCTAGTTGGATCTCCGTCGATGGAAGCGCTCCCATCGACCGATGCTGCGACTGTAACGCCCGTCACGGCTTTGTGAAAGCCCCAAAACGAGATCGAAACATGTTGCTGCTTCGGTGCGCCTCCGGCCATTGTGGGAGCGCTTCCATGCATGGCACACTGTCGCCACCGCGACGCGGAGCCAGATCGCGCAAGCGTGGGTCGCCGAGGGCAGCCGGTGTCTCCGGTACGGCATCCGACGCAGTCGGCGGAGCAGCCGCCCCGCAGGGGGCGCCGCCCGCCGTACCCCGGCCTCGGGCCGGGGCGACCACCATCCCGGGTGCCCCCGAATCCCGTTCGCGGGAGGGCGCCCCGCCGGGGCCCTTCGTCCCCGGCCAGGTCCGAGGAGACACCGCGCACATGAGAAATCTGGCAAGACGTCGCCGCCTGGCGATGGTCGCCGCCACCGCGCTCGCCGTCGGCGGGGTGACCCTGCCGGCCGGCGCCGCACAGGCCGCCCCCGCCTGCGACGTGGTCTACGCGACCAGCGACTGGAACAACGGCTTCACCGCCAACGTCACCATCAAGAACCTCGGCGACCCGATCAACGGCTGGACGCTGAAGTTCGCCTTCCCCGGCGACCAGCGGGTGACCCAGGGCTGGTCGGCCAAGTGGAGCCAGACCGGCAACCAGGTCACGGCCACCAACGAGTCCTACAACGGCAACCTCGGCACCGGCGCCTCGACCAGCATCGGCTTCAACGGCTCGCACGGCGGCACCAACCCGAAGCCGACGTCATTCTCGGTCAACGGCGTCACCTGCGGCGGCACCCAGCAGCAGCCGCCGACGGTCGCGCTGAGCGTGCCGGCCGGCCCCTTCGAGGCCCCCGCCGACGTGCCGCTGAGCGCCACCGCCAGCGACCCGGACGGGACGATCAGCAAGGTCGAGTTCTACCGCAACGGCCTGCTGGTCAACACCGACACCACCGCCCCGTACGGCTACACGCTGGAGGACCTGCCGGCCGGCGCGTACACGGTGCAGGCCAAGGCGTACGACAACGCGAACCTGACCGCCACCGCGGAGAAGTCCTTCACCGTCACGGCGGCGTCCGGGCCGGTGCTGGTCGCCACCCCGTCGGCGGTGAGCGTGACCGAGGGCGGCAGCTCGACGGTCAACCTCAAGCTCAGCGCCGCGCCGACGGCCAACGTGCCGGTTTCCCTCGCCCGCACCGGCGACACCGACATCACCGTCTCGCCGGCCTCGGTGACGCTGACCCCGAGCAACTGGAACACCGGGGTGAACGTGACCGTCGCGGCGGCCGAGGACGCCGACACGCTCGGCGGCACCGCCACCGTCACCGCCTCGGCCACCGGCTACGCGCCGCTGGCGATCACCGCCACCGAGATCGACAACGACACCGGCGGCGGGGACAACACCTACGTCAAGCGGTTCCTCGACCAGTACGGCAAGATCAAGAACTCGGGCTACTTCAGCCCCGAGGGCGTGCCGTACCACTCGATCGAGACGCTGATCGTCGAGGCGCCCGACCACGGGCACGAGACGACCTCCGAGGCGTTCAGCTTCTGGCTCTGGCTGGAGGCCCAGTACGGGCGGGTGACCCAGAACTGGGCCCCGTTCAACAACTCCTGGAACGTCATGGAGAAGTACATCATCCCGTCGCACGCCGACCAGCCCACCGCGGGCGCGGCCGGCACCGCGCAGTACGCCGCCGAGCACGACCTGCCCAGCCAGTACCCGTCGCAGCTGGAGCCGAACGTGCCGGTCGGCCAGGACCCGCTGCGCTCGGAGCTGCAGAACACCTACGGCACCGGTGACATCTACGGCATGCACTGGCTGCTGGACGTGGACAACACCTACGGCTACGGCCGCTGCGGCGACGGCACCACCCGGCCGGCGTACATCAACACCTTCCAGCGGGGCACCCAGGAGTCGGTGTGGGAGACCGTGCCGCAGCCGTCCTGCGACACCTTCGCCCACGGCGGCCGCAACGGCTACCTCGACCTGTTCGTCAAGGAGGCGAACGCGCCGGCGAAGCAGTGGAAGTACACCAACGCCCCCGACGCCGACGCCCGCGCCGTGCAGGCCGCGTACTGGGCCCTGACCTGGGCCAAGGAGCAGGGCAAGGAGGCCGACGTGGCGGCCACCGTGGCCAAGGCCGCCAAGATGGGTGACTACCTGCGCTACGCCATGTTCGACAAGTACTTCAAGAAGATCGGCAACTGCGTCGGGGCCGCCACCTGCCCGGCCGGCACCGGCAAGGACTCGGCGCACTACCTGATGTCCTGGTACTACGCCTGGGGCGGCGCGTACGAGCCGAACCAGAACTGGTCGTGGCGGATCGGCTCCAGCCACAACCACTTCGGCTACCAGAACCCGTTCGCGGCCTGGGCGCTGACCAACGTCAACGAGCTCAAGCCGAAGTCGCCGACCGCGGTCACCGACTGGACCAAGAGCCTGGAGCGGCAGCTGGAGTTCTACACCTGGCTCCAGTCCGCCGAGGGCGGCATCGCCGGCGGCGCGACCAACAGCTGGGGCGGCCACTACGGCCAGCCGCCGGCCGGCACGTCGACGTTCTACGGCATGTACTACGACGTCGACCCGGTCTACAACGACCCGCCGTCGAACCAGTGGTTCGGCATGCAGGCCTGGTCCATGCAGCGCATCGCCGAGCTGTACCTGGAGACCGGCAACGCCAAGGCCAAGGCGCTGCTGGACAAGTGGGTGCCCTGGGCGATCGCCAACACCACGGTCGGCACCAACTGGTCGATCCCGTCGGACATGAAGTGGACCGGCCAGCCGACCACCTGGAACCCGGCCAACCCGCAGCCCAACACCAACCTGCACGTCGAGGTCACGGTCAAGGGCCAGGACGTCGGCATCGCCGCCGCCTACGCCCGCACGCTCATCGCGTACGCGGCGAAGTCGGGCAACGCGGCGGCGAAGAACACCGCCAAGGGCCTGCTGGACGCGCTGCACGGCGCCAGCGACGCCCAGGGCGTGTCCACGGTGGAGAAGCGGGGCGACTACCGCCGCTTCGACGACGTCTACGACGCCAGCACCGGCCAGGGCCTCTACGTGCCGCCGGGCTGGACGGGGACCATGGCCAACGGTGACCCCATCGCCGCGGGCAAGAGCTTCCTCGACATCCGCTCCTTCTACAAGAACGACCCGGCCTGGCCGAAGGTCCAGGCGTACCTGGACGGCGGCCCCGAGCCGGAGTTCAAGTACCACCGGTTCTGGGCCCAGGCGGACGTCGCCATGGCGTACGCCGACTACGGAAAGCTGTTCCCCAACGGCTGACCGACTCCTCCGGGTGGGTGGCGCGGCCCGCCCGCCCGGAGGCCGGCCGGGCGGGCCTGGGGGAACGGAGACGCCCGGTCGGCGGACGGCCTGACTCCCACGGTCAGGCCGGGGTGGGCCGGTCAACCGGCCGACGCAGCGGGGCAGCCGGCCCACCCCAACCGCACCCGGATATGCACCGGGCGCGAAAACGCCCGAAAAACCGGCCACCACGGGATCACGCATGGGGCCGGAACGGAGTAACGTACGTCACCGGAGAGGCCGCTCCCCCCGTGGCGGCCTCTCCCTTACTTTCCCGCCGGTTCCACCGGCGCACGGGCCGGCACCACCGGGTGGCGCAGCCCCGGGTGACCGGCCGGCAACGACCGGCGCACCACCACCCAGCTCACCGCGAGCACCGCCGCCACCAGCGGCCAGGACAACACGACCCGGGCCACCGTCAGCGCGACCACCTGACCGCCGAGCCACAGCGGCAGGAACACCGCCACCCGCAGCACGTAGGACGCCGCCCATGCCCAGCTGCCCCGGCCGTACGCGCGCAGCAGCGCCGGATCCCGCCGCCACCGGGTCCGCTGGCCGAGCGCGACGCCCACCACCGTCCCGAGCAGCGGCCAGCGCACCACGATGCTGACCACCCAGGCCAGCGCGCTCGCCGCGTTCGACAGCAGTTGGACGAGGAAGAAGTCCTCGGCGCGACCGGTGCGCAACGCGACGAGCGCGGCCACGCAGACGGCCAGCAGCCCGATCAGCACCGAACGCGGCCGGTCGCCCCGGTGCAGCCGCCAGCCGGCCAGCGCGGCGCCGGTGACCACGGCCGCGCCCACCCCGCCCCAGAGCGAGTGCCCGCCGAGCAGCCAACCGAGGGCGAACGCCACCGGCGGCAGGCTGGCGTCGACCGCGCCCCGGCGCCCGCCGAGCAGGTCCGCGAGCGTCTCCGGCCGGTCCGTCGGGGCCGGCGCACCCTCCGGTGTACGCGTCACCGCACCCTCCTCACGTCCGCCACCAACCTAGCCGTAGCCGAGCGACAGGCCACCCGCCGACCGGGCCGCGCCTGCCGCTACGGTGTGCGGGTGCGAACGACGCCGAGGGGTTGGACCGCGGTCTGGTTGGTCGTCCTGGCGCTCGTCCAGGCGGCGGCCTTCATCGCTGTGTGGCGGGTCGCCGTGCACGTCGAGATCGGCCAGTGGGTCGACACCGTCGCCCTGACCGGCAACCGGATCGGGCAGGACCACATCGAGGAGCCGGTGAACCGGATCCTCAACGCCATGTCGGTCGTCTCGCTGCTGGCGGCGACCGCGGTGATCGGCTTCATCGCCCTGATCCGGGGCCGGATCGCCCTGGCCGTCACGGCCACCCTGCTGATCGCCGGCGCCAACGCCACCACCCAGTTGCTCAAGTACGGCCTGGCCCGGCCCGACTTCGGCATCGACCCCGAACGGATCTACGCCGGCAACAGTCTGCCCAGCGGGCACGCCACGGTCGCCGCCTCCGTCGCGGTGGCCCTGATGCTCGTCCTGCCGCGCAAGGTGCGGGTGCTTGGCGCCTTCCTCGGCGCCGGCTACGCCGCGATCGCCGGGGTGGCCACCCTCTCCGCCGGCTGGCACCGGCCCAGCGACGCGGTGGCCGCGTTCCTGGTGGTCGGGGTCTGGGCGGCGCTGGCCGGGCTGATGCTGCTGATCACCCAGCGGGAACAGGCGCAGGTGGAGTCGGCCGACGCCCACCGGGTCGCCACGACGGTGCTCGGCGTCGGCGGCGTACTGGCGGTGGTGGCCTGCGGGTTCGCCCTCTCCTGGCTGGTCGACCTGCGCGCCACCCCGCCCAGCGAGCTGGCCCGCAGGCCCCTCCTCGTCGGCTACGCCGGCAGCGCCGCCGGGATCGTCGGCACGATGGGCGTGGTCATGGCGCTGGTGCTCGCCGCCGTGCACCGGCTGGTGCCCCGGGTCAAGGGCTGACCGCTCAGCGGGAGTAGGTGCCGACCATCGTCCCGCTCGCGGCGTCCCGCTCGACGAGCAGGCGGTGCACCTCCTCCGCCCGCGGCGTCTCGGGCAGCTCCAGCGGCCGGTCCAGCGCGTAGAGCCGGAAGAAGTACCGGTGGGGATCGTCGCCCTGGGGCGGGTGCGGGCCGCCCCACCCCGTGGTGCCGAAGTCGTTGGGCCACTCGCGGCCGCCCAGGGGCACGCCGCCCTCCGGCGCCCCGGCGGCGCTCGGCGCGATCCCGGTGACCAGCCAGTGCAGGAACGGTGTCCTACCCGCGTCCGGGTCCTCGACGAGCAGGACCAGCTCGGCGGCGGACTCCGGCACCCGCTCCCACTCCAGCGGCGGCGAGACGTTGCCGCCCTCCTTCGAGAAGCGGCTCGGCAGCATGTCGTGGTCGTTGAACGCGGTGCTGCGCAGCATGATCCCGGCCATCCCTGGCGCTCCTCTCGTCGGCCCGGCCGCGCGTACCCGCCGGACGGGACCCGAAACGGCCGCGCCGGTGTGAGAGGGTCGGCGGGACGGGGGAGGGGGCCATGGAGAGCGTACGGGCGGCGTTCCGGGACGAGTGCGAGCGGCTCGGCGAGGTGCTGCGCGGCGTCGACGAGGCGGATCTCGACCGTCCGACCGACTGCCGGCCGTGGGCTGTACGCGAACTGCTGGCCCACGTACGCACCGGCGCGGGCCGGCTGGTCGACATGCTCGCCGAGCCCGCCCCGCCCCGCGCCGAGGTCGACGCCGCCGCCTACTACGGCGCCGCCAAGTTCACCCCGTCCGTGGACGCCGCCCGCGTCGACAGCGGCCGGCGGGAGGCCCGGGAACTCGACGGGCCGGCCCTGGTGGCCGACTTCGACCGGGCCTGGCGGGCCGCCCTCGACGCCGTCGACGCCGCACCGCCGGGTCGGGTGGTACGCACCCGGCACGGCGACGCGATGGCGCTCGCCGAGTTCCTGCGTACCCGCGTGGTGGAGGTCGGCGTGCACGGCCTGGACCTGGCGGCGGCGCTGGAGCGGCGGCCGTGGCTGACGCCGACGGCGGCGGAGGTCGTCGCCGACCTGCTCACCGGCGGGCGGGCGGTCCCGCCCGGGCTGGGCTGGGACCGGCTCACGCTGATCCGCAAGGCGACCGGCCGGGTCGGCCTCACGGACCGCGAGCGGGCCGTCGTCGACGCCGCCGGCTTCCGCTGGCTCTCCTTCGGCGGCTGACCCGGGCGGG
>NZ_WAAS01000321.1:0-6712 GCF_008806585.1 Micromonospora sp. AMSO12t | reverse complement strand
CCCGCCGCCGACGGAACCGCCCGGCGTGACGCCACCGCTAGGTGCGCCGCCGGGTGGGCCGGCCCGCTCCGGGCGCTCGGCCGCGCACCCGGTGCCGGAGAGCAGGACGGCGGTGAGCGCGGTGACGGCGAGCATACGGCGCATCGTTCTTCTCCTGACCGCAGGCGGCCGATCGTGGCCGGGGATCGACCATACGACAGGGCCCCTCCCGCCGGGCATCACCGGGAAGGGGCCCTGTCACACGTCGGGTCGGTCAGCCGGTCACGGCCGGGTACGCCGCCGCGCGCCGCTGCGGCGGGACCGGCGCCGGCCGGAGCCCCCCTCCGACTCGTCGCCGTCGGCGTCGGAGAGCGCGTCCGGGTCGTCCGGGGCGGCCAGCCGCGCCGACTCGCCCGTCTGGCTGTCGGCGACCTCTCCGGCGGCGGCCGTGTCCGCCTCGTAGCGGGACAGGTCGTAGCCCATGGTGTCGTGGTACTCGGCGTTCGGGGCGGCGTCGGCGTCGGTCTCGGTGACCTCGGCCACGGTGCGCTCGGCCGGCGCGCTCTTGCGCGCCCGCCGCCGGGAGGTGCCGGCGCCCTGCTCCGCCGCCGCCGGGGCGGCCACGGCCGAGGCGACCGCCTTGACCTTCTCCCCCGCACCGCCACCGCCGGAACGCGGCTTCTCCGGCACCGGCTCGGTGTGCATGATCAGGCCCCGGCCCTTGCAGCACTCGCAGGTCTCGCTGAACGCCTCCAGCAGGCCCGCGCCGATCCGCTTGCGGGTCATCTGCACCAGCCCGAGCGAGGTGATCTCGGTGACCTGGTGCTTGGTCCGGTCCCGGCCCAGGCACTCG
The DNA here is from genome assembly GCF_008806585.1 of Micromonospora sp. AMSO12t. Classification (NCBI taxonomy): domain Bacteria; kingdom Bacillati; phylum Actinomycetota; class Actinomycetes; order Micromonosporales; family Micromonosporaceae; genus Micromonospora; species Micromonospora sp. AMSO12t. The sequence continues at coordinate 5,880 of NZ_WAAS01000321.1, read as the reverse complement.
GTCAGCCGGCGCAGCACCAGCTCACGGTTGGACTCCAGCACCATGTCGATGAAGTCGATCACCACGATGCCGCCGAGGTCGCGCAACCGGAGCTGGCGGACGATCTCCTCGGCCGCCTCCAGGTTGTTCCGGGTGACCGTCTCCTCCAGGTTGCCCCCGGAGCCGGTGTACTTGCCGGTGTTGACGTCGATGACCGTCATCGCCTCGGTCCGGTCGATCACCAGCGAGCCGCCCGAGGGGAGGAAGACCTTGCGGTCCAGCCCCTTGATGATCTGCTCGTCGATCCGGTACTCGGCGAAGACGTCCGTGGTGCCGACGTGCCGGCGCAGCCGGGCGACCAGGTCCGGCGAGACGTGCGACAGGTACGACTCGACGATGTCGTACGACTGCTCGCCCTCGATCACCAGCTCGCGGAAGTCCTCGTTGAACAGGTCCCGAACGACCCGGATGACCAGGTCCGGCTCCTCGTAGAGCAGCACCGGGGCGCCGCCCTCGGCCGCCTTGGCCTGGATGTCCTCCCACTGCGCCTGGAGCCGCTTGACGTCGCGCGCCAACTCGTCCTCGCTGGCGCCCTCGGCGGCGGTCCGGACGATCACGCCCGCGCCGTCCGGCACCAGCTTCTTCAGCACGTCCCGCAGCCGCTTGCGCTCGGTGTCGGGCAGCTTGCGGCTGATGCCGGAGGCGTTGCCGTGGGGCACGTAGACCAGGTGCCGGCCGGAGAGCGCGATGTGGCTGGTCAGCCGGGCGCCCTTGTGGCCGATCGGGTCCTTGGTGACCTGCACCAGCACCGAGTCGCCGGAGCGCAGCGCCTGCTCGATGGAGCGGGCCCGCCCCTCCAGGCCGGTGGTGTCCCAGTTGACCTCGCCGGCGTAGAGGACGGCGTTGCGGCCGCGCCCGATGTCGACGAACGCCGCCTCCATGCTGGGCAGGACGTTCTGCACCTTGCCCAGGTAGACGTTGCCGGCCATGGTGCCGGAGGAGTTGCGGGTGACGTAGTGCTCGACGAGCACCCCGTCCTCCAGGACGGCGATCTGGGTCCGGTCGCCGCGCTGGCGTACCGCCATCACCCGGTCGACGGCCTCCCGGCGGGCCAGGAACTCCGACTCGCTGAGGATCGGCGGCCGGGTCCGGCGCTGCTCGCGGCCGTCGCGGCGGCGCTGCCGCTTGGCCTCCAGCCGGGTGGAGCCGGAGACGCCCTGCACCTCGTCGACGGTCTTGCGCGGCTCGCGGATCTTGACGACGGTCGGCACGCCGTCGTCGGCGCCCGCCTCGACGTCACCGGCGCCCCGACGGCGGCGACGACGACGGCGGCGGGTCAGCCCGTCACCGCCCTCACCCTCCTCGTCCTCGTCGCCCTCGGACTCCTCCGCCTCGGCCTGCGCGGCCTCCTCGGACTCCTCGTCCTCGGCGTCCTCCGCGCCGCCCTTGCCCCGGCCGCGTCCACGGCGGCCACGGCGGCGCCGGCGGCGGGCCGCGGCGCTCTCGTCCTCGTCCTCGTCTTCGTCCTCGGCGGCTTCCTCGGCCTCCTCGGTCGGCTCCTCGGGCTCGACGACCTCGACCGCCTCGACGTCGCGGCGGCCACGCCGGCGGCGGCGCGCCGGCTCGGCCGGCTCCTCGGCGGCGGGCTCCTCCGGCTCCGGCTCCGGAGCGGGAGCCACGACCCGGGCGACCGGGACGTCCTCCGGCTGCGGGGCCATGAACAGCACGGTGGGCGCGGAGAGCGCGGCCCGCCGGCGGCGGGTGCGCGGCTCGGGCTCGACAACCGGCTCGGGCTCGACGACCGGCTCCGGCTCGACGGCCGGCTCGGGCTCGACGGCCTCGGTCGGCTCCTCCTCGGCGGGCGGGGTGACCGCCACGCCGGGCGGGACCTCGCCGGAACGGCTCTCCGCACCGCTGACCGCGGCGGGCGGGGCGGCGGCGCCGAACCCGGTGCCGGCCTCCGGCTCGATGCCGGCGGCGGCCGGCGGCTGCTCAGTGGGCGCGGCGCCGGTCCGATCGGCCCCGAGGGCGTCGCTCGGGGTCTCCGCGGCCGGCTCGGCCGCGGCGGGGGCCGCCTTCTTCCGACGGGTACGCGTCGCCTTGGCCGGCGGCGCAGCCGGCTCGGCGGGCGCCTGGTCCGCCTCGACCGGAGCCTCCGCGGCGGGCGGCGCGGCGACCTCGGGGGCCGGCCCGGCGGCCTCGACGGGCGGCGCGGTGGCCTCCTCGGAGGCCTTCGCGGTGGTGGCCTTGCGGCGGCGGCGCGTCGCCTTCGGGGCGGCGTCGAGGTCGCCGGAGACGGGGGCGAACACCTCGGCCTGGAGCGCCTCGCCGCTGCCCGGCACGGGCGCCGTCGACGCCTCGACCGGCACCTCGGTCTGCTCCGGCTGGTTCAGCGGCGTGGCCCGCCGCCGGGTCGTACGCCGTCGGACCGGCGCGGCCGGGGCCTGCTCGGCCCCGCCAGCGTCGGCGTCGGCGGCGCCGGCGGCGTTCTCCGCCCCGGCGGTGTTCTCGACGGTGCTGCTGTCAGCGGTCTCGTCGGCCGGCTGTGAACCGGTCCGTTCGCCGCCCTCGGGCTCGTTCTCGAGCATGGACGTTCTCCAGTTCTGGCTGCCCCGGGCGCGGGTGAGCGCTGCCACGCAGGGTCGCCGCAAAAGTGTTTCCGCCGGGCGCGCACGGTGCGCGACCGCCGAAGTCTGCCTACCTGAACGTCGACCGACGGTCAGCGTTCACCGATGGTTGCCCCGTCGCGGTCCGCTTCCAACGGATCCGCGATCGCATCCTGCGCGGTCAGCGTGCCCTGTGCCAGCCGGATCACCCTCGGCGAGACCGGCGGCTCCAGGTCGGCCACCACGCGGAGGCCGGAAAGGACGTCATCGGGCCGCACGGAGGGGGTGACCTGCCGCACGACCAGTTCGAGTATCGCACACGGTACGGCCGGCGCCCCGGAAGGCGTCTCCGGCGACGCGATCACATCGATGCGGATCACCGCTGCCCGGGCGTCGAAGGTGCGCCGGCCCTGCTTGGTCATCCGCTCGACCAGCACTTCCTCGGCGGTCGTGAAGGCGGAAACCGCCCGGTGCAGGACGGCCGGGTCGACCTCGGGCAGCTCGATGCGCCAGTGCGACGCCTCGATCCGGTCGGCAAGACTCCCGCCGGCGGCCACGACGGCGTCGAGCACGTCGAGACCGGGCGAGAGGGCCGCGTCCAGCGCGGCGCGCAGCTCCGCCGGGTCGACCTGCTCGCGGAGGCCGATCTCCAGGTATTCCGCCTCGCTCGCCACGCCCGTCGGGGCCGCGCTGGCGTACGAGATCTTGGGGTGCGGGGTGAAGCCCTGGGAGAAGGCGATCGGCACGCCCGCCCGGCGCAGCGCCCGCTCGAACGCCCGGGCAAAGTCCCGGTGCGAGGTGAAGCGCAGCGGGCCGCGCTTGGCGTACCGGATTCGGACCCGCTGCACGACGGGTGCCTGGCCGCCCTCTGGCTGTGGTTTCCTACTGATCGTCGTGCTCCTCGTGTCGGAACCGGTTGATCGTGACGGCACTGCTCGCGACTCGCGTGCCGCTGACGATAACCACATGATCAACCCGGCGCACGGCGGGCGTGCCCGCCGTGCGCCGGAGCTACTGCTGGGCGCCGGTGGGGAGCTTCAGACCGTTGATCGGGGTGAGCGGGAGAAGCTTCTTCCCGGTCGGGCCGATCTGGATCTCGGTGTCCATCGACGGGCAGACGCCGCAGTCGAAGCACGGGGTCCACCGGCAGTCGTCCTGCTCGTACTCGCTGAGCGAGTCCTGCCAGTCCTGCCAGAGCCAGTCCTTGTCCAGGCCCGAGTCCAGGTGGTCCCAGGGCAGGACCTCCAACTCGTCGCGCTGGCGGGTGGTGTACCAGTCGAGGTCGACGCCGAAGGCCGGCAGGACCTCGGTCGCCGCCTCCACCCAGCGCTGGTAGGAGAAGTGCTCGCTCCAGCCGTCGAACCGGCCGCCGTTCTCCCACACCCGCCGGATCACCGCGCCGACCCGCCGGTCACCCCGGCTGAGCAGGCCCTCGATCAGCGACGGCTCGCCGTCGTGGTAGCGGAAGCCGATCGCCCGGCCGAGCGACCGGTCCGCGTTGATCGCCTGCTTGAGCATCTTGAGCCGGCCGTCGATGACCTCCGGCCGCTCCATCGACGCCCACTGGAACGGGGTGTGCGGCTTCGGCACGAACCCGCCGATGGAGACCGTGCAGCGGATGTCCTTCGAGCCGGTGGCGGCCCGGCCGGCCCGGATGACCTCGTGGGCCATGTCCGCGATCTCGAGGACGTCCTCGTCGGTCTCGGTGGGCAGGCCGCACATGAAGTACAGCTTCACCTGCCGCCAGCCGTTCGTGTACGCGGTGACGACGGTGCGGATCAGGTCTTCCTTCGACACCATCTTGTTGATGACCTTGCGGATCCGCTCCGACCCGCCCTCGGGGGCGAAGGTCAGGCCGGTGCGCCGCCCGTTGCGGGACAGCTCCTGCGCGAGGTCGATGTTGAACGCGTCCACCCGGGTCGACGGCAGCGAGAGCGACACGTTGGTGCCCTCGTACTGCTGGGCCAGGCCGGAGCACATGTCGCCGATCTCGGAGTGGTCGGCCGACGACAGCGACAGCAGGCCCACCTCGTGGAAGCCGGAGAACTCCAGCCCCTCCCGCACCATCTGCCCGACCGTGGTGATGGAGCGCTCGCGCACCGGGCGGGTGATCATGCCGGCCTGGCAGAACCGGCAGCCCCGGGTGCAGCCCCGGAAGATCTCCACGGCGTAGCGCTCGTGCACGGTCTCGGCCAGCGGGACCAGGGGCTTCTTCGGGTACGGCCAGGCGTCCAGGTCCATGGTCGTGCGCTTGTGCACCCGGAACGGCACGTCCGCCCGGTTCGGCACGACCCGCTGGATGCGGCCGTCGGGAAGGTAGTCCACGTCGTAGAAGCGCGGCACGTAGACGCTCTCGGTGCGGGCCAGGCGCAGCAGCAGCTCGTCGCGCCCGCCCGGGGAGCCCTCGGCCTTCCACTCCCGCACGATCCCGGTGATCTCCAGGACCGCCTCCTCGCCGTCGCCGAGCACGGCGGCGTCGACGAAGTCGGCGATCGGCTCCGGGTTGAACGCGGCGTGGCCGCCGGCCACGATCACCGGGTCGGCGTCGGTGCGGTCAGCGGCGAGCAGCGGGATGCCGGCCAGGTCGACCGCGGTGAGCAGGTTGGTGTAGCCCAGCTCGGTGGAGAAGGAGACGCCGAAGACGTCGAAGTCGCGCACGGAGCGGTGCGCGTCGACGGTGAACTGCGGCACGCCGTGGGCGCGCATCAGCTTCTCCAGGTCCGGCCAGACCGCGTAGGTCCGCTCGGCGAGCACGTCGGGCAGCTCGTTGAGCACCTCGTAGAGGATCTGCACGCCCTGGTTGGGCAGGCCGACCTCGTAGGCGTCGGGGTACATCAACGCCCAGCGCACGGCCGCCGCGTCCCAGTCCTTGACCACCGCGCCCAGCTCGCCACCGACGTACTGGATGGGCTTGGTCACCTGGGGCAGCAGCGGCTCCAGCCGGGGCCAGACGGAATTGGCCGCGGCGGGGCGCGGCGTGGTGGACGGGACGCTCATGATGCCCAAGGGTACGCGGCCCGGCAGCGGCCACCGCGCGCACGCCGGTCGCCACGCCCTCGGGGCGCCGGTCGCCACGCCCTCGGCACCTCGCGGCGCCCGTCCGGCCCCTTGCGGTACCGGCGACGGCGGTGGCCGGAATCGCCCCGCTGGCGCATCGGTACTAACCTCGGACCGGCGCGAGAGGAGATTGCCGCGATGCCGCAGCCGCAGCCGGGCACGGACCGGCCGGCCGACGGGAGCCCCCCGGGTCAGGACCAGGGTCCGGATCCGGCGGTCACCGAGGAGCCCCCGACCT
>NZ_WAAS01000320.1:0-6733 GCF_008806585.1 Micromonospora sp. AMSO12t | reverse complement strand
CTGCTGCTCCACGCCACCTCCTGACCTCCCGCGCGCCGGCACCGGCCGTCAGGCTGCGCAGGCGGCGCGCGGGAGGTCAGGAGGTGGCGCGGAGCAGCAGGTCCAGCTCGGTGACGTCGTACCACTCCAGCTCGTGGTCCTCGGCGCCGTCGACCGTGAACTGCGCGTCCGGGTCGCCGGCCAGGGCCTCGGTGACCGCCTCCGCCGCAGCGGACACGTCCTCGACCGCGTCGGCGCCGTCCACATGGACGGCCGCGACGGCGCCCACCGGCACGGGAGCGCTCAGCTCGACCGCGCTGGAGCCCAGCTCCCCGTCGCCCCGGCCCACGGCCGAGGCGGGCAGGTCGACCGAGACGACGATCCGGCGGCGGGGCGCGTCGGGGTCGGCCCGGAGCAGCTGCAACGCGTCCTGGGCGGCCCGGGTGAAGGCCACGTACTCCAGCTCCTCCTCGTCGCCCTCGGCGTACCACTCCCGCAGGGTGGGGGTCACTGCGTGCGCGGCGGCCACCGGCAGCCCGGCGCCGCGTAGGAGGGTCAGCATCGGGACGGTCGCCGGCACGTACACCCGGACAAGCTCCTCGGTCACCGGTCGTCTCCCCCGCTCAGGTCCCTGCGCCGGCTTCCGCCGGCCCCGGCCGATCATGCCCTATCGCCGTGACCGTCATACACCGCGCACCTTCTGCGGTGGAAGCGTCCCACCGGTGTGTCCCGGGGCGGGTCGGCGCAGGTCGCGCCCGGGCGGCTGGGCCATGTCGGCCGTCGGTGGCAAACTGAAGCAAACGACGCCAACCCCGGGGGTTTCCGTGGAGCCGAGGTTCCTGCTGCTCTCCGACGTGGCCACCGAGCTGAACGTGTCGGACTCGCAGGTCTACCACATGGTGCGCAGCGGCGAGCTGCCCGCGATCAAGATCGGCGGGCGCGGCCAGTGGCGGGTGGAACGCGCCCGGCTGGAGGAGTACATCGAGCGCAAGTACGCCGAGACGGCCGACTGGGTGCGGAGCAACCCGCTCGCCGACCGCGACCCGGAGTAACCGGTCCGATCCGCAGGGGCATTGACCGTGAGCTCTGCCGTGTCCGAGAATGGAGCCTGTCGAAGGCAAACGAAGGTAAACGCAAGATCGTGGGAGGTTCCCGGATGACCGATCACCGCCGACCCGGGCCGGCGCGCCCTCCCGTGCGGCTACGCCCCGCCCCCTCGTTCGAGCCGCCGTTCACCGACGACGACGCCGCCCACTGGCCGGCCCCGGGCCACGCCCAGCTCGTCCTCGACCTCTTCGAGTCGTCCCGACGCGACGCCGACCGGCCGCCCGGCCGACGACAGCGGCCGGTACCGACCGGCCCCGGCCGTCGGCCCGCCGCCCCGCTGCCACTGGACGCGCTGGTGACCGCCACCCCCGAGGCGACCCGGGCCGCGCACCGGTTCGTCCGCACCTGCCTGGAGGTGCTCAACGGCTACCGCTCGCCCGGGCAGCTCAGGCCGCTGCTCGACCCGGCGCGCGCGGCCGGGCTGCTGCCCGAGCTGGCCCGCGCCACCGCCCGCTCCGGCCCGCTCCGCCGCCGGTCGACCCGCCCGGCCGTACGCCTGCTCCGGCTGCGGGTCTGCGAACCGCGCACCGCCGCCGTCGAGGTGGCCGCGGTGCTCGCCGGCACGGGCGGGCGCACCTGGGCGATGGCGCTGCGCCTGGAGCACCGCCGGGGCAGCTGGCTCTGCACCGCCCTCCAGGTGCTCTGAGCCACCGGGCTCCGGCCACGACGTGCCGGGGTGCGGGCCGCGCATGGTGTCCACCCACGAGCCCGGGGCGGACCTGGTGCGCGCCGACCCGGCGGTCGCCGAGGTGCGCACGCCCGGCCCGGGTGGCCAGCCGCCCGGACGGCGGCCGAGACGGAAGCGAGCCGTGGTCCACGAGGACCACGGCTCGACTGCTCCGGCGGGCGCGCGCCCGCTCAGCTGCCGGTCACGCGCCGCCGTTGGGGGAGCCGTGGCAGCGCTTGTACTTCCGGCCGGACCCGCACGGGCACGGCGCGTTGCGGGACGGACCGTTGCCGGCCTCCGCCTGCCCCGACGCCGCCCGCCGGTTGTTGCCGGCCGGGACGCCCGGGCCGCGCAGACCCGACGCCGGCCGCTGCGGCGCCGCCGGGGCGGTCGTGCCGGGCGCGGCCGGGGCGGCCGGTGCCGGACGACCGACGCCCAGCGCGGGCGCCTGCTGCTCGGCGTGCTCGACGGCCACCGCACCGGCGCCGGCCTCGCCGTCGATGGTCGGCGCGGAGTATTGCAGGCCCTGCTGCTGCGGGGCCCGGCCCAGGCCCTTGGCCCGGATCTCGACCGGCTTGTCGAGCAGCTGGACCTCCTCGGCCTCGGGCTCCGGCTCGTTAACCTGGACCTCGAGGTTGTAGAGGAAGCCGACCGTCTCCTCCTTGATGCCGTCCATCATGGTGGCGAACATGTCGAAGCCCTCGCGCTGGTATTCCACCACCGGGTCGCGCTGGGCGTACGCCCGCAGGCTGATGCCCTCCTGGAGGTAGTCCATCTCGTAGAGGTGCTCGCGCCACTTGCGGTCGATGACCTGGAGCAGGACCATCCGCTCCAGCTGGCGGGTGCCCTCCTCGCCGAGCTGCTCCTCACGCCGGTCGTACGCGGCGTGCGCGTCCTCCTTGAGGCGGGAGAGCAGGAAGTCCGCGTCGATGCCGGCCCGCGAGCCGCCGGCCTCCTCCTCCAGCTCCTCGATCGTGATGCCCACCGGGTAGAGCTGCTTGAGGTTGGTCCAGAGCTGCTCCAGGTCCCAGTCCTCGCCGTAGCCGTCGGCGGTGGCCCCCCGCACGTACGCGTCGACGACGTCGTCGATCATGTTGCGGACCTGGTCGGAGAGGTCCTCGCCGTTGAGCACCCGCAGCCGCTCGGCGTAGATCACCTGGCGCTGCTTGTTCATGACCTCGTCGTACTTGAGGACGTTCTTGCGGATCTCGGCGTTCTGGCCCTCGATCTGGGCCTGCGCGCTCTTGATCTGCTTGGTGACCATCTTCGACTCGATGGGCACGTCCTCCGGGATGTTGAAGCGCTCCATGACCGCCTCGACGGCGCCGGAGCGGAAGCGCTTCATCAGCTCGTCCTGGAGGGAGAGGTAGAACCGGGACTCGCCCGGGTCACCCTGCCGGCCCGACCGACCGCGCAGCTGGTTGTCGATGCGCCGGGACTCGTGCCGCTCGGTGCCCAGCACGTAGAGGCCACCGGCGGCGGCGACCTCATCCGCCTCGGTGTCGCAGGCCTGCTTCCACTGGGGCAGGACCTCCTCCATCGCCTTGGCGTACTCCTCCTCCTGCTCGACCGGGTCGAGGCCGCGCTGGCGCAGCTCGTTGGCGGCGAGGAACTCGGCGTTGCCGCCGAGCAGGATGTCGGTGCCACGACCCGCCATGTTGGTGGCGACGGTGACGGCGCCCTTGCGGCCGGCCTGGGCGACGATCTCGGCCTCACGGGCGTGGAACTTGGCGTTCAGCACGGAGTGCGGGATGCCGCGCCGGCGCAGCAGCTGGGAGATGATCTCGGAATTCTCCACCGAGACGGTGCCGACAAGCACCGGCTGACCCATCGCGTGCCGCTCGGCGATGTCCTCCACCACGGCGTTGAACTTGGCCTTCTCGGTCTTGTAGATCACGTCCGGCCGGTCCTGGCGGACCATCGGCCGGTGGGTCGGGATCGTCACCACACCGACCTTGTAGACCTTGTTGAACTCGCCCGCCTCGGTCTGGGCGGTGCCGGTCATGCCGGAGAGCTTCTCGTAGAGGCGGAAGTAGTTCTGGAGGGTGATGGTGGCCAGGGTCTGGTTCTCCTGCTTGATCTCCACCCCCTCCTTGGCCTCGATCGCCTGGTGCATGCCCTCGTTGTAGCGGCGGCCGTGCAGGATGCGCCCGGTGAACTCGTCGACGATCAGGACCTCGCCGTCGCTGACGATGTAGTCCTTGTCGCGCTTGTAGAGCTCCTTGGCCTTGATGGCGTTGTTGAGGTAACCCACCAGCGGGGTGTTGACCGACTCGTAGAGGTTGTCGATGCCCAGCCGGTCCTCGACCTTGGCCACGCCGCGCTCGGTGACGGCGATGGTGCGCTTGGAGTGGTCGACCTCGTAGTCGCCCTCGCCGTCCTTGCCGGCCTGGAGCCGGGCCACGACGCCCGCGAACTCGCCGTACCAGCGGGCGGAGTGCTCGGCCGGGCCGGAGATGATCAGCGGGGTGCGGGCCTCGTCGATCAGGATCGAGTCGACCTCGTCGACCACCGCGAAGTTGTGGCCGCGCTGGACCAGCTCCTCCTTCGACCACGCCATGTTGTCGCGCAGGTAGTCGAAGCCGAACTCGTTGTTGGTGCCGTAGGTGATGTCGCACTCGTAGGCGGCCCGGTGCTCGGTGGCCGGCCGGTTGGGCAGCACCACGCCGACGGTGAGGCCGAGGAACTCGTGCACCTGGCCCATCCAGGCGGCGTCCCGCTGGGCCAGGTAGTCGTTGACCGTGATGACGTGCACGCCGTTGCCGGAGAGCGCGTTGAGGTAGACCGGCATGACCGAGGTCAGGGTCTTGCCCTCACCGGTCTTCATCTCGGCGATGTTGCCGAAGTGCAGCGCCGCGCCGCCCATGACCTGGACGTCGTAGGGCCGCTGGCCGAGCACCCGGGCGGCCGCCTCGCGGCAGACCGCGAACGCCTCCGGCAGCAGGTCGTCGAGGGTCTCGCCGTCAGCGAGCCGCTCCTTGAACTGGTCGGTCATGCCGCGCAACTCTTCGTCGGTGAGGTTGACGTAGTCGTCCTCGATCGAGTTGACGGCGGCGGCGATGGCCTTGAGCCGGCGCACCATACGGCCCTCGCCCGCGCGGAGGACCTTTTCCAGAATCGACACGGATCAACGCTCCCCTAGACAGTCTCGAACCATCGTAGGCGCTCCATCGGCGCGATGGTCACTGGTGGCGGCCCTCCGAGCCGGCGAAACCGACATAACACGCCCGACTCACGCCGCCCCGCCGAAATCCGGTTACGCCGTCCGCGAACGGTCCGGCACGATGGCTCGGGTGGAACCTGTCGAGATCACCGAGGACGGCCTGTTGCTGCGACCCTGGCGGGCGACCGACGCCGACGCGGTACACCGGGCGTGCCAGGACCCGGACATCCAGCGCTGGACCACCGTACCGCGCCCGTACCTGCCCGGACACGCGCACCGGTTCGTGACCGAGGTGACCCCGGCGGACTGGGCGACGGGCGCCGGGGCGCCGTTCGCGGTCTGCGACGCCGCCACCGGCGAACTGCTCGCCTCCTGCGGGCTCGTCTCGATCGACACCGGCCTGCGCTCCGGAGAGATCGGCTACTGGACCGCGCCCTGGGCCCGGGGCGCGGGCGTGGCCGTCCGGGCCAGCCGGGCCGTCGCCCGCTGGGCGTTCGACGCGCTGGAGCTGCGCCGGCTGATCTGGCAGGCCGAGGTGGGCAACCACGCCTCCCGCCTGGTGGCGCTCCGGGCGGGCTTCCGCGTCGAGGGCCGGCTGCGGCTCGCCGACCCCGCCCCCGGCGGCAGCGCGGAGGGCTGGATCGGCTCCCTGCTCCCCGGCGAGGTGCCCGCCCCCGGGGAGACCGGTCCGGCCGGGCCGGGCACCCTGGAGGCCCGTCGCGCCGCCGTCTTCGGCGGGCCCCAGCCCGTCCTCTTCGCCACGGCCGGCGCCACCGAGTTGCGGCTGCGCCCGATGGAGGAGCGCGACCTGCCCGCGATCGTCGACACCTGCCGCGACCCGCAGACCGTCCGCTGGACCAGCGTGCCCGACCCGTACGAGCGGGCGGACGCCGAGTCGTACCTGCACTTCGGCCGTGGCACCTGGGCGGGCGGCACCAGCGCCTGCTTCGTGGTCGCCGACGCCGAGGACCGGTACGTCGGCACGATCGACCTGCGGCTCTCTTCCGCCGACCCGCTGCTGGCCGACGTCGGCTTCATGGCCGCCCCCGCGGCCCGGGGCCGGGGCTACCTGTCGGCCGCGCTGACCGCGCTCAGCGCCTGGGGCTTCACCACGCTGGGCCTGGCCCGGATCGAGTGGCGGGCCAACGTCGGCAACACCGCCTCCCGTCGGGTCGCCGAGAAGGCCGGCTTCACGGTCGAGGGCGTCGCCCGGGGCGGGCTCACCCACCGCGACGAGCGGGTGGACGTCTGGGTCGGCGCGCTGCTCGCCGGGGACCTGACGTGACGCCCGAGGTGATCGAGGCCGACGGGGTGCGGCTGCGGCAGTTCCGCCCCGCCGACGTCGCCGACCTGGCCGCCGGCTGCGGCGACCCGGTCAACCTGCGGTTCAACCCCGGCATGCCGCAGCCGTACACCGAGGCCGACGCCCGCTGGTGGATCACCGAGGGCGCCCCGGCGGCCTGGGCCACCGGCGGGGCCGCGTACGCCATCGCCGACCGGACCACCGACCGGCTGGTCGGCGGCGCGGGCATCGGCCAGGTCGTGCCGCCGCGCCGGCAGGCGGAGGTGGGTTACTGGGTCGCGCCGTGGGCGCGGCGGCGCGGGATCGCCAGCGCCGCGACGCGGGCCCTGGCCGACGCCGCGCTGCGCCACGGCGTCGACCGGCTGGAGCTGATGACCCACGCCGAGAATCCGGCCAGCCAGCGGGTGGCGCTCGCCGCCGGCTTCACCCACGAGGGGGTACGCCGGTCGGCCGGCCAGCTGCGCGGCGGCGGCCGGACGGACCTGCTCGCGTGGGTACGCCTCGCCGACGACCC
>NZ_WAAS01000319.1:0-6744 GCF_008806585.1 Micromonospora sp. AMSO12t | reverse complement strand
CGCCCTCCAGGTCCTCGACGGCGGGCGCGCCGGTGCCGGCCGTCGAGGACCTGGAGGGCGGGGCGGAACGGGTCGCCGGAGCGCGTGCTGCGTGGCGTCCGGCGCTGCTCGGCGCGACCGCCGGCGCGCTGCTCGCGCACGGTGCGCCCGCGCGGGGTGTACGCCCGGGCGTCGGAGATGCCACCGACCCCCGGCTCACCGGAGCGCGGCTCGCCGCCCCGGCCCCCGCCGTTGCGCGACGAACCGCGCCGGGAGCCTGTGGCGTCCCGGCGCGGTTCCTCCGATCTCGGCGGCACGGTCGTCAGCCTCCCGCGCCCTGCTGGCTGGTGATCGAGGGCTTACCCCCGGCGGGCTGCGGCACGCCGATGACCTTGCCGTCGGGCAGCCGGATGTAGGCCGGCTCGCCCGCCTCCACCAGACCGAGCTGGCGGGCCCGGGCCTCCAGGTTGCCCGGAGCCTCGGCGTCGGCGATCTCCTTGTTGAGCTGCTGCTGCTCCACGTCGAGCTTGGCCTGCTGCTCCTGGAGCTTCTCCAGCCGGAAGGCGTTCTCGTTGATCTTCGTGTTGACCGCCAGGATGCCGAGCACCCCGCCGACCACCAGCACCAGCACCAGGGCGGCGAAGGGTGCCCGCGGCACCTTCACCGGCGGCGGCGGCGCCACCCGCAGCCGGGGCGGACGGGCCGTGCCGGCGCTGTCCCGCTCGGCCGGCCGCAGCGCGGCGCTGCCCTGGGTCGGGAACTCGCGCGCCCCCCGGGCGCGAGTCTCCCCCTGCCGGTTCGCGCGGTCCGCCCGCGGCGCGCCGGTCCCGATGCGCGTGGCCCGCTCCGCCGCGGTCCGGCCCCCCGACCGCGGTGCGCGCTGCCCGCCGCCGGCGATGTCCCGACGGTCGCGCTTGTCAATAGTCATGTCCCTCCCCCTCTTCGTCCGTCCCTGTCCCGTCCCCCGGGGTCCGTCGGATCCGTGCCGGATCCGGGAGACCCCGCCCCTGGTTGGTGCATCGCCTTGACCCGCCGGCGGTACCGTTCGCGGTCGGTGCCGCCCTGCTGTGCCGCGTCCGGGTCGAGTCGCTCCGCGGCCCGCAGCCGCACTGACGCGGCCCGCGGGTTCGCGGCGACCTCCGCCTCCCCGGGAAGTTCGGCGCCCCGGCTGAGGAGCCGGAACGTCGGACCGGACCCGGGCAGTTCGACCGGGAGGTCGACCGGGCCCTTGCTGCGGACCCGGTCGCTGAGCGCCGCCTTGGTGAGCCGGTCCTCCAGCGAGTGGTAGGACAGGACCACCATGCGGCCGCCCACGTTGAGCTTGTCGAGCGCGGCTGGCAGCGCCGTCTCCAGCGCTGCCAGTTCCTTGTTTACCTCGATCCGTAAAGCCTGAAACGTTCTCTTGGCCGGGTGTCCCCCGGTTCGTCGGGCGGGTGCCGGAATGGACTCCCTGACCAGTTCGGCCAGCCGCGCCGACGAGGTGATCCGGGCCCGCTCCCGCTCGCGGATGATCGCCGAGGCGATCCGGCCCGCGAACTTCTCCTCGCCGTAGACCCGCAGCACGCGGGCCAGGTCCGGATGGGCGTACGTGTTGACCACCTCCTCGGCGGTCACCCCCCGGGTCTGGTCCATCCGCATGTCCAGCGGGGCGTCCTGCGCGTAGGCGAACCCGCGGTCGGGTGCGTCGAGTTGCAGGGAGGAGACGCCCAGGTCGAACAGGATGCCGTCGATCGCCGGGTAGCCCAGCCGACCGAGCACCTCCGGCAGCTCGTCGTAGACGGCGTGCTCCAGGTGGACGCGGTCGGCGAAGCGGGCCAGCCGGACGCGTGCGTGAGCGAGCGCCTCGGTGTCCCGGTCCAGCCCGATCAGCACCGTCTCCGGATGCGCCTCGAGCACCGCCTCGGCGTGCCCGGCCAGGCCCAGCGTCGCGTCGACGTGGACCGTCCGTCCGCCCCGGCCCAGCGCGGGGGCCAGCAACTCGAGACACCGCTCGAGCAGCACCGGCACGTGCGTGCCGCGTAGCTCCCCCATGTCGACCCCCACTGGTGTGAAACCTTCGTCCTTCACGCGTCTGTCGTCGGACGACGCCGTGCCGTCGTACCGCCAGATCCCCATCCGCTCTCGCCCGTCGGAGGCCGCGGCCCTCCGATCGGATCGTGCGCCTGGCACCGGGGAAGGGGTGCCAGGAACTCGAAAGCGGGTGGAGATCTCGCAGTACGTCGGGCGCCGTCACGCCCTACAGACCGCCGGGCAGCACCCCCTCCTCGATGTCGGCGAAGTCGTCTTCGCTCTCCGCGAGGTAGGTCTCCCAGGCAGCCTTGTCCCAGATCTCCACCCGGGTGCTCGCGCCGATCACGACCAGATCCCGGTCGAGGGCGGCGTAGTTCCGCAGGTGGGCCGGGATCGTCACCCGGCCCTGCTTGTCGGGAACCTCGTCGTGCGCGCTGGCGAAGAAGACCCGGCTGTAGGCTCGGGCCGCCTTGTTCGTCATCGGTTGCGCGCGCAACTGCTCCGCGATCCGCTGGAACTCGGGCATCGGGAAGGCGTAGAGGCAGCGATCCTGCCCTTTGGTTATCACGACACCCCCCGCCAGCTCGTCCCGGAACTTCGCCGGGAGGATCAACCGGCCTTTGTCGTCCAGGCGCGGGGTGTGGGTGCCGAGAAACATCGGCCCAACCCCCTCGCCCTTGAGCGGCGTTCGCGGCGCCGCTGACCCCCCGGGCCGGTGGGCCCTCCCGGCCTCACCACTGCGCCCCACTCTACTCCACTTCCCTCCACCCGCAACCAGAATCGCCCGCGTGGCGCGGCCTTTCGGCGCGCAAAACCGCACGTCAACGGGGGTGGAGCGGAGTGGAGGGCCGCGGGGTGCCCCGGGCCGGTCCGCTTTCCGACATAGATCGACTCCGTCCGGCTGAGCGCGTCCCGACCACCCCGCCGGACCACCCCGGCCGAACGGTTCGCCGTCGGCGGCGATCTGGCGGGGTCGCCGGTCCGGTAACCTCGCTCGGGTGACGGACGCGAAGATGCCCCTGCGGGCAAAGGTGGCAAGCTCGGTGTCGCGGACCGCCGCGGCGCTGTCGCGGGCCGCGGGGCGCGGTGACGGCTCGGTGATCGGCGGCTGGATCGGCCTGAAGATCGACCCGGACCTGCTGGCCCACCTGTCGGCCGGGCGCGCCATCGCCCTGATCTCCGGCACCAACGGCAAGACCACCACCACCCGGCTCACCGCGGCGGCGGTCGGGGTGCTCGGCCGCGTCGCCACCAACTCGTTCGGCGCCAACATGCCGACGGGGCACACCTCGGCGCTCGCCAAGGCCGGCAGCACGCCCTACGCGGTGCTGGAGGTGGACGAGCACTACCTCGCCCAGGTGCTGGACGCCACCGAGCCGCACGTGGTGGCGCTGCTCAACCTCTCCCGCGACCAGCTCGACCGGGCCAAGGAGGTCGCCATGATGGCGCAGCTCTGGCGCGCCGCGCTGGTCCGGCACACCAACGTCCGCGTCGTCGCCAACGCCGACGACCCGATGGTGGTCTGGGCCGCGACCCCGCCGCCCAACCACGACCACCGCATCGCCCCGCCGCAGGTCACCTGGTTCAGCGCCGGGCAACGCTGGCACGACGACTCCTGGGTCTGTCCCGAGTGCGGCTCCACCATCCAGCGCTCCGGCGACCAGTGGTGGTGCAGCGGCTGCCCGCTGCGCCGGCCCGAGCCGCAGTGGACGGTGGAGGACGACGGCGTGCTCGACCCGACCGGCGCCTGGCACAAGGTCAAGCTCCAGCTCCCGGGCAAGGTCAACGTCGGCAACGCCGCGACCGCGCTGGCCGTCGCCGCCGAGTTCGGCGTCCGGCCCGTGGACGCGGTGCTCCAGCTCGGCAGCGTCACCTCCGTCGCGGGCCGCTACGCCCAGGTCGACCGGGACGGGCGCAACATCCGGCTGCTGCTGGCGAAGAACCCGGCCAGCTGGCTGGAGGCCTTCGACATGGCCGACGTCGCGCCGACGCTGCTCTCCATCAACGCCCGGGACCCCGACGGGCTGGACACCTCCTGGCTCTTCGACGTCGACTTCGCCCCGCTACGGGGCCGGCAGGTGCTGATCACCGGGGACCGCGCGTACGACCTCGCGGTCCGGCTCGAGGTCAACGACGTGCCCTTCCAGCATGTGCGGACGTTCGACGACGCCGTCCGGTCGGTGCCCCCGGGGCGCCTGGAGGTCATCGCGAACTACACCGCGTTCCAGGACATCCGAGCGGAGTTGGACCGTGTCAACTGAGAGCCTGCGCATCGTCTGGATCTACCCCGACCTGCTCTCCACCTACGGCGACCGTGGCAACGCCCTGATCCTCGCCCGCCGGGCGCGGCAGCGCGGCTTCCCGGTCGAGGTGCTGGAGGTGCGTTCCGACCAGCGTCTCCCCTCCACCGCCGACATCTACCTCATCGGCGGCGGCGAGGACGGCCCGCAGGCGCTCGGCGCGCAGCGGCTGCTCGCCGACGGCGGCCTGCACCGGGCGGTCGCCCAGGGCTCGGTCGTGTTCGGGGTCTGCGCCGGCTACCAGCTCCTCGGCACCTCCTTCTTCGCCAAGGGCACCCTCTGCGCCGGGCTGGAGCTGCTCGACCTCTCCTCCGACCGGGGGCCGACCCGCGCCGTCGGCGAGCTGGCCGGCGACATCGACCCGCGGCTGGGCGTGCCGGCGCTGACCGGGTTCGAGAACCACGGCGGGCGCACCCACCTCGGCCCGGGGGTCTCCCCGCTGGCCCGGGTCACCGCCGGGGTCGGCAACGACGGCGCCACCGAGGGGGCGTGGCGGGGCAAGCTGCTCGGCACGTATTCGCACGGCCCGGCCCTCGCTCGCAACCCCGCCCTGGCGGACCTGCTGCTGCGCTGGGCCACCGGCGCGCACCAGCTCCCGCCGCTCGACGACACCTGGTCGGACCGGCTGCGCGCCGAGCGCCGCACCGCGGTGGCCGCCGCCGCCCGGGCATGATCCTGGCCGTCCGGCGGCTGCTGCGGCAGCCGTCGGCCGTCCGGTTCGCCCTGCTGTTGCTCCTGCTCGCCTCCTTCGGGGCGGTGCTGCTCGTCGTCGACCTGCCCGAGGCGCGGGAACTGCCCGGGCTGGCCGACCGGCTGGGCGGCCTCGCCCCCGTGGCGGCGGTCCTCGGCGGGGCGCTGCTGCTGGTCGCGCTGGTCCCCCGGACCTTCATCACGCTCGCCTCGGGCGCGATCTTCGGTGCGCTGGAGGGCGCCGCGTACGCGCTGGGCGCCGCCCTGCTCGCGGCGGCGCTGGGCTTCACGGTCGGCCGCCTGCTCGGGCGGGACTTCGTCGCCGAGCGGGTACGCGGCAAGCTGGCCCGGTTGGACGGCTGGTTCGCCCGCCAGAGCGTCCTCGGCGTGGTCACCGTACGGCTGCTGCCGATCGCCGGCTTCGGGCTGGTCAGCTACGGCTACGGCACCACCGGCGCCCGGGTGCTGCCGTTCCTCGCCGGCAGCGTGATCGCCTCCGCGCCCACCGCGTTCGGCTACGCGGCGGTGGGCGCGACGGTCACCTCCCCGGGCGACGTCAACTGGTTCGGCGTCGCGCCGGCCGCGCTCGGCCTGATCGCCAGCGTCGTGCTGATCCACCGCTGGTGGCGCGCCGAGCGGCAGCGCCGGCTCGGGCCGAGCTGAGGCCGGCGTGCGCGGCGGATCGCCCGGAGCGGGCGGGGCCACGGGGCCGGAACACGAGGGGCGGCAGCCGGCCGGCGCCACCGGTCGCGTCGACCCGACCGCCGCGGAGGAGCGGCTGCGGGGCGGTTTCATCGCCGAGGTGGTCCGGGTCGGCGACACCGTCCGGCGTACGCCGCCGGAGAACGCCGAGTTCGTCGCCGCGCTGCTGCGACACCTGGAGCGGGTGGGCGCGGACGTCGCGCCCCGCCACCTCGGCACGGACGAGCGGGGTCGGCAGGTGCTCAGCCACGTCGACGGCCGGGTGCCGTGGCGGGACAGGGAGGATCCGGCGTACTTCGCCGACCCGGCGCTGACCCGGCTGGCCGTGCTGCTCCGGCGGCTGCACGACGCCTGCGCGGGCAGCCCGCTGGCCGCCGACGCCGAGACGGTCTGCCACCGCGACCTCTCCCCCAAGAACACGGTGTACCGGGACGCTCCCGCCGGCCCGCTGCCCGTGGCGCTGATCGACTGGGACCTGGCCGCGCCCGGCCGGCGGGTCGAGGACGTCGCCTTCGCCGCCTGGCACTGGGCGGCGGTGGGGCCGGCAGCCGACCCGGTGGAGCTGGGCCGGCGCGCCCGGCTGCTCTGCGACTCCTACGAGGCGGCCGGCCCGGGGTCGCCCGCGCTGCCCCGCGCCGAACTGGTCGACGTGATGCTCGCCCAGATCGACGGGACCTGGCGCGGGATCGCGGCCGGCGCGGAGCGGGGCGATCCGGCCATGTGCCGGCTCCGCGACGCGGGGGTCGCCGACACGGTGCGCCGCTGGTACGACTGGCTGGGCGAGCACCGCCCGGTGGTCGCGGCCGCGCTGCGCTGAGCGCCCCGAGCGCGCCCGGTCGCGCGCCTCATCCCGCCGGGGAGACCAGCCCGGCCTCGTAGGCGGCGATGACGAGGTGCACCCGGTCGCGGGCGCCCAGCTTGCTGAACAGCCGGGCCACGTGCGCCTTGGCGGTGGCCGCGCTGATCACCAGCTCGGCGGCGATCTCGCCGTTGGACAGGCCCCGGCCGACGAGCGTCAGCACCTCGCGCTCCCGCTCGGTGACGCCGTCGAGGGCCCGGGTCG
>NZ_WAAS01000318.1:0-6768 GCF_008806585.1 Micromonospora sp. AMSO12t | reverse complement strand
CGTCAGCTCGCCGACCGGCTCGCCGCCGTGCACGCCGACGAGGCGGTCGTCTTCACCAGTTTCCACCAGTCGCCCCTGCCCCTGGCCCTGCTGCTGCGCCTGGCCGGGGTCGGACGCGTGAGCGCCATCAGCGACGACTACCCGGGCAGCCTGCTCGACGTACGGCACCGCGTGCCGCCCGGCGTACCCGAACCGGAACGCGCGCTCTCCCTCGCCGCCGCCGCCGGCTTCGCCCTCGCCGACCACGACGGACCCGCCCTGCGCCTGCGTCCGGCGCAGGCACCGCCGCCGGAGGTCGGCGCGCCCGGCTACGTGGTGCTGCACCCCGGCTCGGCGGCGCAGGCCCGGGGCTGCCCGCCGGAGCTGGCCGCGCGGATCGCCCGCGCCCTGACGGCCGCCGGCCACCGGGTGGTGGTCACCGGCGGCCCCGACGAGCAGGAGCTGACCGCGCGGGTGGCCGGCGACGTCGCCGCCGACCTGGGCGGGCGGACCGGCCTCGCCGGGCTGGCCGCGACGGTGGCCGGCGCCGGCGCGGTCGTGGTCGGCAACACCGGCCCCGCCCACCTCGCCGCCGCCCACGGGGTGCCGGTGGTCAGCCTGTTCGCCCCCACGGTGCCGTTCGGGCAGTGGGGGCCGTGGCGGGTGCCCACGGTGCGCCTCGGCGACGCGGCGGCCGCCTGCCGCGACACCCGGGCGGCGCGCTGCCCGGTGCCCGGGCACCCCTGCCTGAGCGGCGTCGACCCCGAGGAGGTCGTCGACGCGTTGCGGCTGCTCGGGGTGACCCCGTCGGCCCGGTCGGGGCCGCCCACCGGCGGCTCGTCCGCCGGCGTGACGACGCTGGCCACCATCGGCGGGAGCGGCGGATGAACCTGCTCCTGTGGCACGTGCACGGCTCCTGGACCACGTCGTTCGTGCACGGCAAGCACCGGTACCTGGTGCCCGTCACCCCGGACCGGGGCCCCTACGGCCTCGGCCGCGCCCGCACCTACCCGTGGCCCGACACGGCCGTCGAGGTGACCCCCGAGCAGTTGCGCACCGCCGACGTCGACCTGGTCGTCCTGCAACGCCCCGAGGAGATCGACCTCGCCGAGCGGTGGCTCGGCCGGCGGCCCGGCCGCGACGTACCCGCCGTCTACGTCGAGCACAACACGCCCAAGGACGGCGACGTGCCCAACAGCCGGCACCCCATGGCCGACCGCGACGACCTGCTCGTCGCCCACGTCACCGGGTTCAACGAGCTGTTCTGGGACACCGGGGCCACCCGCACCACCGTGGTCGACCACGGCATCGTCCCTCCCGCCGCGGAGTACACGGGCGAGCTCGACCGGCTCGCGGTGGTGATCAACGAGCCGGTACGCCGGGGGCGGGTCACCGGCACCGACCTGCTGCCCCGCTTCGCCGAGATCGCCCCGCTGGACGTCTTCGGCATGAAGGTGGCCGGGCTGGCCGAGCACCTGGGCCTGCCCGCCGACCGGCTCACCAGCCACGACGACCTGCCCCAGCACCGGATGCACGCCGAGTTGGGGCGGCGGCGGGCGTACCTGCACCTGTGCCGCTGGACCTCCCTGGGGCTGAGCCTGATCGAGGCGATGTCCATCGGGATGCCGGTGGTCGCGCTGGCCGCCACGGAGGCGGCGATGGCGGTGCCACCGGGGGCGGGCGCGCTGTCCACCCGGCTCGACACCCTGCTCGACGCCGCCCGCCGGTTCGTCGACGAGCCGGCGGAGGCACGCCGGGCGGGGGAGCGGGCCCGCGCCGCCGCCCGGGACCGCTACGGCCTCGACCGTTTCCTCGCCGACTGGGACCGGCTGCTGGAGGAGGAAGTATGCGCATCGCGATGATCTCGGAGCACGCCAGCCCGCTCGCCATCCTGGGCGGCGAGGACGCCGGCGGTCAGAACACGCATGTCGCCGAGCTCTCCGCCGCCCTCGCGGCCGCCGGACACGACGTCCGGGTCTACACCCGCCGCGACGCCGTGGACCTGCCGGTGACCGTACGCAGCGCCGACGGCTACGACGTGGTGCACGTCCCGGCGGGGCCGGCCGAGCCGGTCGCCAAGGACGCCCTGCTGCCGCACATGCGGGAGTTCAGCCGCTGGCTGGTCGACCGGTGGCGGGGCGGCGAGTGGATGCCCGAGGTGATCCACGCGCACTTCTGGATGAGCGGCCTCGCCGCGCTGGCCGCCAGCCGGCAGACCGGCGTTCCGGTCGTGCAGACGTACCACGCCCTGGGGGTGGTCAAGCGGCGCCACCAGGGCGTGCAGGACACCAGCCCGGCCCGCCGGATCGGCTACGAGCGGGAACTGGGCCGGGCGGTCGACCGGGTCATCGCCCAGTGCCGCGACGAGGTCGGCGAGCTGGTCCGGATGGGCGTGCCACGGTCCCGGATGACGGTCGTGCCGTCCGGGGTCAACCTGGGCACGTTCGCCCCGCTGGGGCCGACCGCCGAGCGGGAGGACGGCCGGCCGCGGATCCTGACCGTCGGCCGGCTGGTCGAGCGCAAGGGCTTCCAGACCGTGGTGCGGGCGATGGCGTACGTGCCCGGGGCCGAGTGCGTGGTCGTCGGCGGCCCGCCCGCCGGCCTGCTGGAGACCGACCCGTACGCCCGCCGGCTGCGCGCCCTCGCGGTCAGCTGCGGGGTCGCCGACCGGGTGCGACTGGTCGGCGCGGTGCCCCGCGAGGAGATGGGCCGCTGGTACCGCTCGGCGGACGTCCTGGTGGCCGCCCCCTGGTACGAGCCGTTCGGGCTCACCCCGCTGGAGGCGATGGCGTGCGGCGTGCCCGTGGTGGGCACCGCCGTCGGCGGGATCAAGGACACCGTGGTCGAGGGCGTCACCGGCGACCTGGTGCCGGCCCGGGACCCGCGTGCGCTGGGCGCCGCGATCCAGGGGCTGCTCGACGACCGGATCCGCCGCTTCGCGTACGCGACGGCGGCGCGGGAACGGGCCCGGCGGCGGTACTCCTGGGCGGCCACGGCGGAGCGGCTGGTGGAGGTCTACGGCGACGTGGCGGTCCACCGGCCGGCCCGGGTGGTGGCCTGATGGCGGCACCCACGCCGCTGGACGCGCACCTGACGAACCTGGCGGCGGCGCTGGTGCCCTTCCGGCGGCACGAGACGCTGCTGGCCCGGTGGGGGGAGGCCCTCGCGCGTCGGCTGGTCGACGGCGGCCGGCTGCTGGTGGCCGGCAACGGCGGCAGCGCCGCCGAGGCCCAGCACCTCACCGCCGAACTCGTCGGGAAGCTCCGCGACGACCGCCAGCCCCTGTCCGCCATCGCGTTGCACGCGGAGACCTCCGCGATGACCGCCATCGGCAACGACTACGGCTACGACGAGGTCTTCGCCCGCCAGGTACGCGCCCACGGCCGCGCCGGCGACGTCCTGCTGCTGCTGTCGACCAGCGGTACCAGCGCCAACCTGCTGGCCGCCGCCCGGGCCGGCCGCGACAGCGGACTCACCTGCTGGGCCCTGACCGGCCCCGCCCCCAACCCCCTGGCGGAGCTGTGCCACGACGTGCTCGCCGTCGGCTCGGCCGACAGCCAGGTCGTGCAGGAACTCCACCTCGTGACCAGCCACCTCCTCTGCGAGTACGTCGAGCGGGCGCTGCCGGTGGCGCCCGCCGCGCCCGTACGGACCGGGGTTGAGGTGGTGCTCGACGGCGGTGCAGGTCAGCAGGTCCAGGCGTGATGAGGAGGGCAGCGTGAGGGGACCCGTCGTGGTGGTCGGTGACACCCTGCTGGACCGGGACGTCGAGGGGGTGGTGAACCGGCTCTGCCCGGACTCGCCCGTGCCGGTGCTGGACGAGACCGCGCACGTCGACCGGCCCGGTGGCGCCGGGCTGGCCGCGGTCTTCGCCGCCGCGCAGGGCGCCGAGGTGGTGCTGGTGACCGCGTTGGCGGACGACGCGGGGGGTGCCCGGCTCGCCTCGTTGCTCACCGACGCCGGCGTGCAGGTGTATCCCCTCGGGCTGCGCGGCGGCACGCCGGAGAAGGTCCGGCTGCGCGCCCGGGGCCGGGTGCTGCTGCGCCACGACCGGGGCGGCGCGGCCGGTACGCCCGGCGAACCGTCCGAGGCGGCGCTGCGGGTGATCGCCCGGGCCTCCGCCGTGCTGGTCAGCGACTACGGCCGGGGCGTCGCCCGGCAGCCCGCGCTGCGGGCGGCGCTGGCCGCCACCCGGGCGCCGGTGCTCTGGGACCCGCATCCGCGGGGACCGGCGGCGGTTCCGGGGGTGCACCTGGTGACCCCCAACGAGTCCGAGGTGCGGGAGCTGGTCACGGTCGCGCCGGGAGCGACCCGGCTGGCGACGGCGGCGCGGGGCGCCCAGGGGCTGCGCCAGCGCTGGCGCGCCGGCGCGGTCGCGGTGACCCTGGGCGGGGACGGGGCGCTGCTCTGCCACGCCGGCGCGACGCCGATGGTGGTGCCCGCCCCGGCCGTCGCCGAGGGGGACACCTGCGGGGCCGGTGACCGGTTCGCGGCCACCGCCAGCCTCGCCCTGGCGCAGGGGGCGCTGGTCTCCGAGGCGGTGCAGGAGGCGGTCGCCGAGGCGTCGGCGTACGTGGCCGGCGGGGGAGTGGCGACGGCGCTGCCGCGGGCGGCGCGTCCGCTGCCGCCGGCGGTCTCCGGCCCCGGCGGCGAGCGCGTCGGCGTGGCCGCGGCCGCCGGCGTGGTGTCGGCGGTACGCGCGTCCGGCGGGACGGTGGTGGCCACCGGCGGCTGCTTCGACCTGCTGCACGCCGGGCACGTGGCGACGTTGCAGGCCGCCCGGCAGCTCGGCGACTGCCTGGTGGTCTGCCTCAACTCCGACGCGAGCGTGTCGGGGCTGAAGGGCCCGGACCGGCCGGTGATCCCGCAGGGCGACCGGGCCCGGCTGCTCGCGGCGCTGAGCTGCGTCGACGCGGTCATGATCTTCGACGAGGCCACCCCGAACGCGGCGCTGTCGTGGCTGCGGCCGGACGTCTGGGTGAAGGGTGGCGACTACGCCGGTGACGGCGGCGAGCCCGCCCTGCCCGAGGCGGAGGTCCTGCGCCGCTGGGGCGGCAACGCCGTGGTGGTGCCGTACCTGGACGGCCGCTCCACGACCGGGCTGATCGCCGCCGCCCGTTCCACCGGCACCGCCGTGCCGCTCGTCGGGCCGCCGCTCACCGACACCGTGCCGCCGGCCGGTCCCGCTCCCGGTGGCGCGCCGGCGAGACCCGGCGGCGAGCCCGAACGGGCGCGGGCCGGCCTCGCGGGACCGACGACGGCGGAGGGCACCCGATGAGCGCCGGGTCGCCCGGCGCGGGGCGCACCGTGCTCGTCACGGGCGGATCGAGCGGCCTGGGCGCCGCCGTGGTCGCGGCCGTGGCCCGGGCCGGCGGCCGTCCGCTGGTGCTGGACCGGCAGGCGCCCGCCGACGGGGTGCCGTGGGTGGAGTGCGACCTGGCCGACACCCGCGCCGCGGAGGCCGCCACCCGGCAGCTCGCCGAGCGCTCGGGCGGGCTGGACGCGGTGGTCACCGCGGCGGGGATGGACGTGCCCGGGAAGCTGGCGGACACCCCCGGCGAGACCTGGGAGCGGATCGTGGCCGTGGACCTGTTCGCCACGGCGGCCGTCGTACGGGCTGCCCTGCCCTTCCTGGAGACCTCCCGGGGGAGCATCGTCACCGTCGCCTCCACGCTCGGGGTGAAGGCCGTGGCCGACGCGACCGCGTACTGCGCCGCGAAGTTCGGAGTCGTCGGCTTCACCCGGGCCCTCGCCGCCGAACTCGCCGGCAGGGTCGGCGTCACGCTGCTCATCCCCGGCGGCATGCGCACGGCCTTCTTCGACGAGCGCGACGCCGCGTACAAGCCCGGTCCCGACGCCGTCCTGAACGACCCCGCCGACACCGCCGCCGCCGTCATGTTCGCGCTGTCCCAACCCGCCGGCTGCGCGGTCCGCGAGATGGTCGTCTGCGCCGACCAGGAGACCTCCTACCCGTGATCCTCGCCCTGCGCGCCCTCGGCGTCGGTGACCTCGCCACCGCCGTCCCGGCCCTGCGCGCCCTGCGTGCCGCCCACCCCGGCCGGGACCTCGTCCTCGCGGCACCCGGCTGGCTGGCGCCGCTGGTCGACCTGGTCGGCGGCGTCGACCGGCTGGTGCCCACGGACGGGCTCGGTCGCCCCGACCCGGCCCTGGGGACGCCGCGCGTCGCCGTGAACCTGCACGGCCGGGGGCCCGAGTCGCACCGGATGCTCGCCGGCACCCGTCCCGGTCGGCTGCTCGCCTACACCAGCCCGGAGGCCGGCCACCACGACGGCCCCGAATGGCGCGACGACGAACACGAGGTCGACCGCTGGTGCCGGCTCCTCGACTGGTACGGCATCCCCGCCGACCGCACCGACCTGGACCTGCGGCGCCCGGCCCCCGGCGGCGCCCCGACCGGCATGACCGTGCTGCACCCGGGCTCCAAGATCCCGGCGAAGCGCTGGCCGCCTGGACGCTTCGCCGCGCTGGCCCGGGAACTGGCCGCCCGGGGGCACCGGGTGGTGCTCACCGGCAGCCCCGACGAGCGGGCCACCGCGCAGCGGATCGCGGAGGCCGCGGGGTTGCCCGCCGACGCGGTGCTGGCCGGCCGGACGGACCTGGGCCGGCTGGCCGCGCTGGTGGCGTACGCCCGCCTGGTGGTCAGCGGGGACACGGGCGTGGCGCACCTGGCGACCGGCTACCGCACGCCGTCGGTGGTGCTCTTCGGCCCGGTCTCCCCGGCGCGGTGGGGGCCGCCGCCGGGCCGGCCCCGGCACCGGGCGCTGTGGG
>NZ_WAAS01000317.1:0-6790 GCF_008806585.1 Micromonospora sp. AMSO12t | reverse complement strand
GGCGGCGCCGGCCACCGCGCCGCCGAAGCCCAGGACCAGCGCGCCGACCGCGCCGGCCCGGACCACGCCGCGCCGGGACACCTCCGCGTTCACCACGTCCCCGAAGTACGCGTTGTCGGACGTGTTGGGCACCGGGTGGTCGCACGCGTTGCCGCACCGGTAGAGACAGGTCATGGCGTCGCGGCTGCCGTGGCGGGTGGCGCCCAGCAACGGGAGCAGCCGGGGACGGTCGCTCATGGAAGGAGCCTCCTGATGGGGGTCGGTGCACGCCGGACCAGCCGCTGGCGTGCGTACCCGCCGGACGCTAGGAGGGCGCGGTGAGCGACCGTCGGCGGCGGCATGAACCGGGCGTGAACACCTCGGCCGGGGGTGCCACGGTGACCTGCGGCTGAACCGTTCGGGGCGGCGGCACGTATTCCCGTGCGAACGCCACCGCCGG
Organism: Micromonospora sp. AMSO12t; assembly: GCF_008806585.1. Lineage (NCBI taxonomy): Bacteria > Bacillati > Actinomycetota > Actinomycetes > Micromonosporales > Micromonosporaceae > Micromonospora > Micromonospora sp. AMSO12t. Next base: position 6,351 of record NZ_WAAS01000317.1, on the reverse strand, counting down.
ACTCGCGCCGACAGCGAGGAGACCGCCATCAGCGACCACGACGCCCAACTGCTCCGCGCGCTGCACGACGAGCACGCGGAGGCGCTGTACGCGCACGCCCTGCGGCTGGTCAACGGCGACCGGCAGCGGGCCGAGGACCTGGTGCAGGAGACGCTGCTGCGGGCCTGGCGGCACCCGGAGGCGCTCGACCCGACGCGCGGCTCGATCCGGTCCTGGCTCTTCACCACCGCCCGCAACCTGGCCATCGACGCCTGGCGGCGCCGCTCCGCCCGGGTCGGCGAGGTCTACACCGACGAGCTGCCCGAGCCTCCCGAGGCCGTGGACGAGGCGGAACGCGCGGTGGAGGCGTGGACCGTCGCCGAGGCGCTGAACCGGCTCAGCCCCACCCACCGGGAGGTGCTGGTCGAGTGCTTCTACCAGGGGCGGTCGGTGGCGGAGGCGGCCTCCCGGCTGGGCGTGCCGCCCGGCACGGTCAAGTCCCGGACCCACTACGCCCTGCGCTCACTACGGTTGGTCCTGGCCGAGATGGGGGTGACGGAATGACCCGGTGCGAGTTCGCGCACGACGACGGCGCGTACGTGCTGGGTGCGCTGGCTCCCGCCGACCGGGTGGCCTACGAGCGGCACCTCGCCGGCTGCGCCGCCTGCCGGGAGGCGGTCGCCGAGATCGCCGTCCTGCCCGGGCTGCTCGGCCGGCTCGACCCGGCCGGGCTGGAGCAGTTCCTGCCGCCGCCGGAGAACCCCCGGGTGCCCGAACTGCTCGCCGCCGCGCGGGAGCGCCGCCGCCGCGATCGGTCGGCCACTCGCCGCCGGTACGCCCTCACCACGCTCGCGGCCGCCGTGGCGGCCCTGGTCGTCGGCGTCGGCACCGCCGCCCTGCTGCCCCGGGAGGCGGCCGGCCCGACGCCGGTCGAGGTGCGGATGGTCGCCATGCAGCCGGTCGCCGGCGCGGTGCCGGTGCACGCCGAGATCGCCCTCAACGGCACCGACTGGGGCACCGAGGTGCGGATGCGCTGCGGGTACGACGCGAAGGCCGGCTACGCCAAGGCGTACACCTTCCGGCTGGTGGCGCACGGCCCGGACGGCGCGACGGAGCAGATCGGTTCCTGGCTCGCCGCTCCCGGCGACGACCTACGGATCACCGGCGCGACCCGGTTCACCGACGCGGAGCTGGTCCGGCTGGAGCTGCTGCGCGCCGACGGCACCCCCGTCCTCGTCTACGACGTCCGCTGACCCGCGCCGGTCAGTGGGGCGCGGCGACGGCCTCGGCCCGGCGGGCGGCGAGGGTGGCGGCGCGGGTACGGCGGGAGTTGCGGACGGCGTCGACGGTGAAGACGATCAGCGCGGCCCAGACCAGGGCGAAGCCGGCGATCCGGGCCGGCGGCATCGGCTCGTGGAAGATCAGCACCCCGCAGCCGAGCTGGAGGATCGGGGCGAGGTACTGGATCATGCCGAGACCGGTCAGCGGCAGCCGGTTCGCCGCCCCGGCGAAAAGCAGCAGCGGGATCGCGGTCGCCGCCCCCGCCGACACCAGCAGCAGGGTGTGCCCGACCGACACCTCCCCGAAGGTGCCCTCGCCGCGGGCGGCGAGCCAACCCACGTACGCCAGCGCCGGCAGCGCCAGCACCGCCGACTCGACGAAGAGCCCCTCGGCGGCGGGCAGCCCGAGCTGCTTCTTGGCCAGGCCGTATCCGGCGAAGCTGAACGCCAGCACCAGCGCCAGGTACGGCAGCCGGCCGTAGTCGACGGTCAGCACGGCCACGGCCAGCCCGCCGATGCCGAGCGCCACCCATTGCGTGGGCCGCATCCGCTCGCGGAGCACGGTGACGCCCAGCAGCACCACCACCAGCGGGTTGATGAAGTAGCCGAGGGCGGTCTCCACCACCCGCTCGGAGGTCACGCCGTAGATGTAGGTGCCCCAGTTCACCGCGATCAGCGCGGCGGCGACGCCGATGCCGGCCAGTGCCCGGGGCCGGCGCAGCAGTGCCCGCAGGAAACCGACGTTGCGCATCGCCGCCAGCAGCAGGGCGACGAACACCACCGACCAGACGATGCGGTGGGCCAGGATCTCCAGTGGCCCCGCCGGGCGCATCAGCCGCAGGTAGAGCGGGAAGAACCCCCAGAGCAGGTACGCGACGAAGCCGTAGAGGTAGCCGAGGCGGAGTGGCGTCACGTTTCCACCGTAAGGGCCGGGAGGTCGCCCGGTTCCTTTCCGGTGACCGGACTCACCGGCTGGTTCCGCTGGTCGAGCTGCATCCAGCGGTGCGGATCGGTCATCGGGGCGAACCCGACCTTGGCGTACACCGCGTGGGCGTCGGCGGTGGCCAGCAGGATCCGGCGTACGCCCAGCTCGGCGAGGTGGTCGCGGACCGCCCCGGCCAGCCAGGTGCCCAGTCCCCGGCCGCGCTCGCCGGGGTCGACGTAGACGTCGCATAGCCAGGCGAAGGTGGCGTGGTCGGTGACCACCCGGGCGACCGCGACCTGGCGGCCGTCACCCGGGCGGTAGACGCCGAACGGCACCGACCCGGCGAACGCCCGCGCCACCGTCTCCCGGTCCCGCCCGAGCGCCCAGTAGGCGTCGGTGCAGAGCCAGTGGTGCACCAGGCCCAGGTCGATCCGGGCCGGGTCGGTGCTGAGCAGGTAGCCGTCGTCGCGGGTCAGGGTGAACATGCCCGCGACGCTAACCCGGCCACCCGGCCCGATCAGCGGCCAATTCCCGCCCTCTGGTCGCGGCCCGCCCGCTGGTCGGTTCGGGTCAGTCCCGGTCCAGGACGGCCCCGAGGATCCACGTGACGATGCCGACGAAGAGCGCGCCGAGCACCGCCTCCGGCCAGAAGCCGTCGACGTGGAAGGGCAGCCCGGCCTGGTCGGCGATCCAGCTCGTGAGCAGGAACAGCAGCCCGTTGACCACCAGCGCGATCAACCCGAGGGTCAGCAGGTAGAAGCCGCAGCCGACGGTCTTGATGATCGGCTGGAGCACCGCGTTGACCACGCCGAAGATCACCGCGACGAGGACCAGCGTGACGACCGTCTCGCCGGCGGACGCCGACTCCAGCGTGATGCCCGGGATGAGCAGCGTGGCCAGCCAGAAGGCGAGCGCCGTGCTGCCCAGCCGGATCAGCAGCCCTTTGAGGAAACCCATGGCCGGATCGTGCCACGGACGGACAAGCTGCGGAAGCGCGTGACCGTCGTCCCGCTCAGCGGCGGGACGGGCGGCCGATCAGCTGCGACTCGATCGGGGTGGGGGAGAGCAGCGCCCAGCGCAGCGCCCGCCGGTTGACCACCGCGACCATGTCGTCCCGGATCCGGGTCAGCCACTCCGCCGACCCGCCGAGGCCCAGCGCGGCGCCCGCCACGGCGGCCTCGGCCGGGTCGAGCGGTTGCAGCACGGCCAGGTCGGCGCGGCCCAACGCGTCGGCGTCGGCGGGGGTCAACTCGTCGCGCACCAGCAGCGTGGTCCGCCACGGTGACCCCGGCTCAGGCTCGGCGGGCGTGGGACCGGCGTCCACCACCACCAGCAGCGGGCACAGCGGCGACCCCGGCTCGCCCACCGGACGGCCCGGCGGCACCACCGGGATCATCGCGCCGGGGGTGCCGACGCCCCGGACGAACGGCTCCCACCCGCGCGGGCGGGCGGTCTGCACCACCACCCGTGCCCCGAGCGCCATGGCCCGCACCGCCACCAGCTGCGCCGCGCGTATCCCGCCGACCAGCATCACCCGGGTGCTCTCCGGCCGGAACAGCCGGACGGTCACCGCGCCGCCGTGCCGGTTCGTGCCGACCATCAGCCCCGCCTCGCCGAGGGTCAGCTCCAGGCCGTCGGGCGCCGGACCCGGACCCGCCGCGCCCGCCGCCGCGAGCGGCAGCGTGCCGGCCAACCCGCCGAGCTGCGCGCCGTCGAGCCGGTGCACCTCGCCGCCCACCTCCGCCACCAGCCGGCGCAGCGCCTGCGCCGCGATCGAGAGCTCCGCCGGGGTGGCGGCAGCCAGCCGTACGGCCAGCTCGGTCGGCGCCGACGCGGGGTCGGTGCCGGCCCACGGCCCGACGCCGAGCGAGACGGTCGTCGCCGTCGCGGGCAGCGCGAGCAGCCGGGTCACCAGCCGCCGGCCGGCGTCGGTACGCGGGTCGGGCCAGCGGCGCAGCCGGAACGTGGTCTGGAGCAGGTCGCCCGCCCGGACCGCCTGCCAGGACTCCTGCGCGGGACGGTCGTCGTGGTGGGCCAGCTCCGCCAGCACCCGCAGCGTCGCGTGCTCGCCCAGCGGGCGGGCGGTGACGGGCCCGATCCGGCGTGCGATGCGGCGCACCGTTCCGGCGAGCGCCCGCCGCAGCTCCTCTGTCGTCCAGCCCTCGGCACGCAGCACCCGCACGGCGAGCACGGCCCGTTCCCGGCCGGCGAGCCGCCCGTCGGTGAGCTGCCGGTACGAGGTGGCGACGGCACCGCCACCCGCGCCGACGGTCGGCGCCGGAGAGCCCGTCAGCAGGAGCTGGAGCCGCACCGGGGGGCCGTCCGGCGCGGCTGCCGGCAGCAGGGACGCCGGGACGGGCAGCGCGCGGGGAGCGTCGCCGAGCAGGTCGGCCGGATCGCCGACCTCCAGCACGGCCACCATCCCGGCGGCGTCGTCCAGCACGGCGGCCGGCGTGCCGGCCAGCTCGGCGGGACGCACGACCGCGCCGGGGTCGACGAGGTCCAGCAGGGCCGCCGGGCCGGCGGCCGGAGGCAGGGCGCGGCGGCGGGTGGCGTAGCCCAGGCCCGTGGCCAGCCACTCGAAGAGCCACCGCCCCCGCAGCCGCACCCAGGCCAGGGGCAGCAGCAGCGCGGCCACCCCCACGGCGGCCAACGTCACCAGCACGCCCCGGCCGGCGGCCGCGACCACGGCGGCCACCGCCACCTGCGTGGCGACGACCTGACCGGCCCGGACACCGGCGCCCCTCCGCCGGCCGGCCGGGTTCCGCGACGGCGGCAGGGCGGCCGGCGGTGCCGGCGCGCCGGCCACAGTGCCGGACGGGCCAGGCGAGCCGATCGGGCCAGCCGGGCCGGACGTGCCAGCCGGGCCGGCCGAGCCAGCCGGGCCGGCCGGGCCAGCCAGGCCGATCGGGCCAGCCGGGCCAGCCAGGCCGGGCGGACCGGCCGACCGGGGCGGTGCCGGCACGAGGGGCGCGGCGGTCGGGGCGGGATCGTGGCCCGGGGCCGGCCGGTGCGGGCCCGGGCCGGTGGTCACCGTCACCGTGCCTCCTCGACCGGTCACTCGCCGCGACATCGACGCCGCCCATCGTAAGGGGAGCGTCCGGCGGGATGGGGGCCGCAGTCGTCCACAGGGGATGGCCACGGGGTAGCAGAACCGCGACGGTACCGCTACCGTCAGCGACGAGTTTCGCTGACCCCGCGCCCGCCACGCTCGACGTCCGGGCGGCGCGAGCGGCGCGCCCGGTGGGCGGGTGCGCTCACGGCCAGCCACGACCGAGGAGACGAGGTGACGTCCCGGGTGTCCCAGACCCAGGCAGAAGCAGCGGTGATGCAGCAGACCGCCGCAAAGTTCGAGCAGGTCGACCAGTCCCTGCAGTCCATGCTGAGCAGCCTGATGGCCGAGTTGGAGGTGTTGCAGCAGGCCTGGCGCGGTGCCGGCGGGCGCTCGTTCGAGCAGGTCAAGCAGCAGTGGGCACAGGACCAGGCGGCGCTTCAGCGGGCGCTGCGGGAGACCGCCGGCGCCGTCCGCACGGCCGGCCGGCACTACGACGTCTCGGACGCCGAGGCCGCCAGCCGGGTGTCCACCACCAACCGCGGCGGCATCCAGCTGCCGCTCTGACCCGGTCCCGGGGGAGGAGACATCCGATGGACGGTGTACTGGTCGTCAACTTCGCCGCCCTGCAACAGGCGAGCGCGGACATCCAGAAGGCGCTGAACGCGCTCGACTCGCAGCTCGGGCAGCTCGAACGGGACGCCGCCCCGCTCGTGGCGAGCTGGTCCGGCGAGGCCCTCCAGGCCTACGAGCAGCGGCAGCGCCGCTGGCGGTCGGCCTCGCAGGACCTCCAGGTCATGCTGCGCGACATCAAGCTCGCGGTGGACGACTCCGCCGCCGACTACCTCGACACGGAGAAGAAGAACGTCGGCCTGTTCCAGTAGGCCCCGCCCGGTGGTGGCGTCGATCGTGAGCCGGTCGACGCCACCATCGGCCGTTCCGGGCAGCGCGACCGCCGACGGTGGACGACCCCGGACGCGACGGCCGTAGACCGCAGGCCGGGCCAGGCGGGGCGACGGGCGTAGACCACCGGCCGGGTCAGGCGGGGTCAGCCGGCCGCCAGCGGCGGCGGGCCCCGCGCGGCACGACGAGCGCCAGCAGCGCCGCTAGTGCCA
>NZ_WAAS01000316.1:0-6803 GCF_008806585.1 Micromonospora sp. AMSO12t | reverse complement strand
GCGGCCGTGGGCGGCCGGCGGCCCGGCCTGCGGCGCAGCACCCGACGGGGGCGGGTGGCCTGCTTGAGACGTTCCTCACCGGCGTGGGCGAGGATGTCCCGCTGGAAGAGCGCGGCCTGCATCTTGGCGGCGATCTGCCGCTGCTCGCTGGCGATGGCGGCCTCGCGGGCCTTCATCTCCGCGATGGAGCGCTCGATCTCCGCCAGGTGCTCGACCCACTGTGGCTGGTGCGCACCGCAGTGCGGGCAGCTGGCGGCCGGTTTGATCTCCCGGCCGCACGAGGAGCACTGAAAGCTCGCCACGACACCCCTCCACCCGCACTGTGGACTCCCACCTTGGCAGCATGCCCAATGTGGGCGCGGATTTCGACAGTTGTCGGCGGGTCCGGGGCAAAGATCGTCCACGCGTACGGCGAACGGCCGGTCGCGGAGCGTGCTCCGCGACCGGCCGTCGGTCGTCGATCGTCAGGGGCGGCCCATGCCGCGGTACTCCCAGCCGGCCTGCGTCCACAGTGCCGAATCCAGGCAGTTGCGGCCGTCGACCACCTTGCGTCCGGCGGCCAGCTCGCCGAGGGCCACCGGGTCGGCGTTGCGGAAGTCGGCCCACTCGGTGAGTACGCAGACCAGGTCAGCCCCGGTCACGGCCTCGTTGATGCCGGGCTCGTAGACCAGCTCGGGCGCCACGGCGCGCGCCCGCTCCATGCCCTGCGGGTCGTAGACGTGTACGTCGGCGCCCGCCTTGCGCAGCAGCGAGGCGACGGAGAGCGCCGGCGCGTCGCGTACGTCGTCGGTGTTGGGCTTGAAGGTCGCGCCGAGCACGGCCACGCGCGTGCCGGAGAGATCCGGTCCGGCGGGCCCGGAGCGGCGGCCGAGCAGCTCGGCGGCGAGCTGGACCACCCGGGTCCGGCGGCGCAGGTTGATCAGGTCGACCTCGTGCAGGAAGCGCAGCGCCTCCCCGGCGCCCAGCTCCTGGGCGCGGGCCTGGAACGCGCGGATGTCCTTGGGCAGGCAGGCGCCGCCGAAGCCGAGCCCGGCCTGGAGGAACCGGTTGCCGATGCGCGGGTCGAAGCCGATGGCCCGGGCGAGGTGGGTGACGTCGCCGCCCGAGGCCTCGCAGACCTCGGCCATCGCGTTGATGAAGGAGATCTTGGTGGCGAGGAAGGCGTTCGCGGCGACCTTGACCAGCTCGGCGGTGGCGAAGTCGGTGACCACCAGGGGCACCTCGCGGTCCTCGGTGGCGGCCAGGTCGAAGACGCCCTTGTGCGCGGCGTAGAGCATGCCGTTGGCCCACTCGCTCTTGACGCCGACGACGATCCGGTTGGGCCGCAGCACGTCGTCGACGGCGAAGCCCTCCTGGAGGAACTCGGGGCTCCACGCCACCTCGACGCCCAGGTCGGCGGGGCTGTGCTTGCTGACCAGCTGCTCCACCCACTCGGCGGTGCCGACCGGCACTGTCGACTTGCCGACGATCAGCGCCTTGCGGGTCAGGTGCTGGGCCAGGCTGGTGACCGACGCCTCGACGTACGACAGGTCGGCGCCCATCCCGTCGGCGCGCTGCGGCGTGCCGACGCAGATGAAGTGCACGTCACCGAAGTCGGCCACCTCGGAGATGTCCGTGCTGAACCGCAGCCGCCCGGCCGCCAGGTTGCGCTTGAGCAGCTCGTCGAGCCCGGGCTCGTGGATCGGCACCTCGCCGGCGTTGAGCATGGCGATCTTGTCGGCGTCGACGTCGAAGCCGAGGACCTCGTAGCCGAGTTCCGCGTAGCAGATGGCGTAGGTCGCGCCGAGATAGCCGGTGCCCAGGAAGGTCACCCGCGGTCGCTGCGCGCCGGAGGGGGGCGTCACCGCGGCGATGGCGGGCATCGGCTGGGTGTTGGGGTACGGGATCGTCACGCCTGTCTTCTCCGCTCGCGCTGGCGTCGCGTCGTCGCGTCGCGTTCTGCTGCGGCGCCTGGGCGGGCACCGGAGGGACTCTAACGTCTGCCTGTTCCATCGTCGCCGGGCGGCGTCGGCGCTCCGCCACGTCCAAGGCTACGCGGCGGTAACATGACCCCGAACCGGGTCGCTATCCTTCAGTCTGCGCCGTCGGCGGTCAGGAGACGCTACAGACTGCGCATGATAGCGGTGAAGGGGAGGGGCCGACATGGCCGCAGAGCAGTCGTTCGACGTCTACCGGTTGCCCGAGGAGCACGAGGCGATCCGGGAGGCGGTCCGTGAGGTCTGTGCGGCCAAGGTGGCGCCGCACGCCGCCGAGGCGGACGAGACCGGCGAGTTCCCGAAGGCGTCGTACGACGCGCTGCGGGCCGCCGACTTCCACGCACCGCACGTCCCCGTCGAGTACGGCGGTGCGGGCGCGGACGCCCTGGCCACGGCCATCGTGATCGAGGAGGTGGCGCGGGCCTGCGCCTCGTCCTCGCTGATCCCGGCGGTCAACAAGCTCGGCACCATGCCGCTGCTGCTGGCCGGTTCCGAGGAGCTCAAGCGGCGCTACCTGACCCCGGTGGCGGCGGGCGAGGCGATGTTCTCGTACTGCCTCTCCGAGCCGGAGGCCGGCAGCGACGCGGCGTCGATGACCACCCGCGCGGTGCGTGACGGCGATCACTGGGTGCTCAACGGCGTGAAGCGCTGGATCACCAACGCCGGGGTGTCGGAGTTCTACACCGTCTTCGCGGTGACGGACCCGTCGGCCCGGTCCCGGGGCATCTCCGCCTTCGTGGTCGAGAAGTCCGATGCCGGGGTCAGCTTCGGCGCCCCGGAGAAGAAGCTCGGCGTCAAGGGCTCGCCGACCCGCGAGGTCTACCTGGACAACGTCCGGATCCCCGCGGACCGCATGATCGGTGCCGAGGGCACCGGCTTCGGCACCGCCATGAAGACCCTGGACCACACCCGGGTCACCATCGCCGCGCAGGCCATCGGCATCGCCCAGGGCGCGCTCGACTACGCCAAGGGGTACGTCCAGGAGCGCAAGCAGTTCGGCAAGGCGGTCGCCGAGTTCCAGGGCGTGCAGTTCATGCTCGCCGACATGGGCATGAAGCTGGAGGCGGCCCGGCAGTTGACGTACGCAGCGGCCGGCAAGTCCGAGCGGGGCGACGCCGACCTGACCTACTTCGGCGCGGCGGCCAAGTGCTTCGCCTCGGACGCGGCCATGGAGATCACCACCGACGCCGTGCAGCTGCTCGGCGGCTACGGCTACACCCGGGACTACCCGGTCGAGCGGATGATGCGGGACGCCAAGATCACGCAGATCTACGAGGGCACCAACCAGGTGCAGCGCATCGTGATGGCCCGCCAGCTCCTGAAGGGCTGAGCCGGTCGGCGGGCGGGCCGGTCGTCCGGCCCGCCCGCATCCTCACCCGGCTCCCGGCGCGCGTGCGGCCGGGGCGTCACCGGATCTCGGTCGTCGTGTCCTCTTCCGGCCGGTTGCCGGTGCGCGGCGGCGCCGACCACGGCGACCCCCCGCCGGTGCGGCGCGGCAGCGGCTCCGTCGGCGTCGGGTCCGGGTAGCCGAGGCTCGGCGGGGCGGTGTCCCGGTCCGTCGGCTCGGCCGGCGGCCAGTCGGTCAGCGTGAAGTCGTTGCGCTCCGGCCCCTCGGCGGGCGCCGGCGTCGGCTCGACCGCCGGTCGGGGCCAGCGCCGCCAGCGCTGCCCGCTGAAGGTGGCCACGACCAGCAGCAGGCCGATCAGGAAGAGCGTGCCGTTCTCCACGGGCAGGTGCAGCGGCAGGGGGTCGCCGAAGACCTTCCAGCCGTCCGGGATGCGGTCCCGCACCTCGAAGGGCGCGACGAACATCGCCACGTACGGGGTGGCGAGCAGCAGCCCGGCCACGAGCGGGCCGAGCGGTGACGTGCGCAGCGTGCCGAGCAGGCCGAGCAGGACCCCGCCGAGGGCGAGGTAGACGGCGGGCTCGATGAGATTGGCCGAGTTCGACGTGCCGATCTCGACCCAACGGTCGACGGTGCCCGCCGACCCGTCCTGCCCGAGGGTGACCAGCACCCACGTGACGGGCGCCACCACCAACCCCGCGAGGAAGCTCCAGAGATGTCGCATCCGCGCACCGTACCGTTTTCGACATGACCGAGCACCCCTCCACCGCGCCGGCCGGCAAGCCGACCTCCTACTCCCGGGTCACCCTGAGCCGGATCATGACCGCGGTCGACGTCAACCTGTACGGCACCGTGCACGGCGGGGTGCTGATGAAGTTCATCGACGACGTGGCGGGGGCCGCCGCGGCCCGGCACAGCGGCGGCACGGCGGTCACCGCGGCCATCGACGAGATCGTCTTCACCGAGGCCGTCCGGGTCGGTGACCTGCTGCACGCGCACGCCCAGGTGAACTGGACGGGGCAGACCTCGATGGAGGTCGGCGTCCGGGTGGTGGCCGAGCGGTGGGACTCGGCCGAGGACGAGCCGGTGCGGGTGGCCACGGCGTACCTCGTCTTCGTGGGCGTCGACCTCGGCGGCGCGCCGCGGGCGGTCCGGCCGGTGCTGCCGGAGGGCCCGGAGGACGAGCGCCGGTTCCGGGAGGCGGAGATCCGCCGCGCCCACCGGCTGGCCCGCCGTCGCGCCATCCAGGCCCACCGCGCCGGCTGACCGGGTGCAAGGAAGGGCCCCTTCCTCTCTACTGAGAGCGTCAGGAAGGCGCCCTTCCTGACGCGGCACACACAGCAGGGCGGTAGGGCATGTGGGTTCGGCACGTGCGCCGACGGAGGTCGGGTGCGGAGAATGGCGCTCTGAGGTAGGGCAAGATGGCGCCACGGCCCATTTCACAGTGTCGTGCGGGGCCAGGGGAGGGTGGAGCAGTGGGTGACGTGCTGTGGACGCCGCCGGCGGACGTACGCGAGCGGTCCCGGATCGGAAGCTACCTGCGCTGGCTGCGTGAGCACCGGGGGCTGGACTTCGCCGACTACGACGAGCTGTGGCGCTGGTCGGTCACGGACCTGGACGCGTTCTGGCGGTCGGTCTGGGACCACTTCGAGGTGGTCGCGCACACCCCGCCGACCGCCACGCTGAGCGGCCGGGAGATGCCCGGGACCAGATGGTTCCCCGGCGCCACCCTCAACTACGCCGAGAACGTGCTGCGGATGCCGGGCCTGGCCGACGACGACCCGGTGGTCATCGCGCACGGCCAGACCCGGGCGCCGGTCACCCTCACCGCCGCCGAACTGCGCGAGCAGGTCCGTCGGGTGGCCGCCGGGCTGCGCCGGCTCGGCGTCACCGCCGGCGACCGGGTCGCCGCCTACGCGCCCAACATCCCCGAGACGTACGTGCTGCTGCTCGCCACCAGCAGCCTGGGCGCGATCTTCTCCTCCTGCGCGCCGGAGTTCGGCACCCGCAGCGTCACCGACCGGTGGCAGCAGATCGAGCCGAAGATCCTCGTCGCGGTGGACGGCTACCGCTACGGCGACAAGCCCGTCGACCGGCGCGGCGAGGTGGCCGCGATCCGGGCCGCCCTGCCGTCGGTGAAGCACACCGTCGGCATCGCCTACCTCGACCCGGCCGGGGATCCGGCCACCGCGCCGTCCGGCGACGCTCCGGACCGGCCGGCGGGCGCGTTCGAGGGAGCGCTGGCCTGGTCGGAGCTGGCCGCCGACACCGACGAGCCGCTGACCTTCACGCCGGTCCCCTTCGACCACCCGCTCTACGTGCTCTACTCCTCCGGCACCACGGGGCTGCCGAAGCCGATCGTGCACGGCCACGGCGGCATCCTGCTGGAGCACCTGAAGATGCTCGCCCTGCACCACGACCTGGGCCCGGCGGACCGGTTCTTCTGGTTCACCACCACCGGCTGGATGATGTGGAACTTCCTGGTCTCCGGGCCGGCGGTGGGTGCGGCGATCGTGCTCTTCGACGGCAACCCGGGCCACCCCGACCTGGGCGCCCTGTGGCGGCTGGCCGGGGAGACCGGCACCACGTACCTCGGCACGTCCGCGCCGTTCCTACTGGCCTGCCGCAAGGCCGGGCTGGTGCCGAAGGAGACCGCCGACCTCTCCGCGCTGCGTGGGGTCGGCTCGACCGGCGCGCCGCTGCCTGCCGAGGGCTTCACCTGGGTGTACGAGACGGTCGGCGACGACCTCCAACTCCAGTCGCTCTCGGGCGGCACGGACGTCTGCACGGGCTTCGTCGGCGGCGTGCCGCTGCTGGCGGTGCACGCCGGTGAGATCACCTGCCGGGCGCTCGGCGCCAAGGTGGAGGCCCGTTCGGCCGACGGCACGCCGGTCGTCGGTGAGCTGGGCGAGCTGGTGATCACCGAGCCCATGCCGAGCATGCCGGTCGGCTTCTGGAACGACGCGGACGGCACCCGCTACCGGGAGGCGTACTTCGACCTGTACCCGGGCGTCTGGCGGCACGGCGACTGGATCACCATCAACGACCGGGGCGGCTGCGTGATCACGGGCCGTTCCGACGCCACCCTCAACCGGGGCGGCGTGCGGCTCGGCACCGCCGAGTTCTATTCGGTGGTCGAGGGGCTCGACGAGGTCGTCGACTCGGTGGTCGTGCACCTGGAGGACGACGAGGGCGGCGCCGGTGAGCTGCTGCTGTTCGTGGTGCTCGCCGAGGGCCTGGAGCTGGACGACGCGATGCGGAAGAAGATCTGCCGCGAGCTGCGTACGGCCCTGTCGCCCCGGCACGTCCCGGACGAGATCCATCAGGTGCGGGCCGTGCCGCGCACCCTGTCGGCGAAGAAGCTGGAGGTGCCGGTGAAGAAGATCCTCACGGGCACCCCGGTGGACTCGGCGGCGGCCAGGGGCGCCCTGGCCAACCCGGAGTCCCTCACGGCCTTCGCCACCCTCGCCCAGACCCGCACC
>NZ_WAAS01000315.1:0-6848 GCF_008806585.1 Micromonospora sp. AMSO12t | reverse complement strand
CCACCTCTTCCCCACCTCGGACCCGTGAACGGCCTGACGGATTCCGTTCGGCAACTCGACCGGCCGACCGTCGACCGGTTCGCGGTGAGACGTCACCAGGGCTGGAAGCGACGGAAGGTAGAGGCTGTCGCATGGTCCCGGTCATCTCCGGGACTCGTCACCGGGTCCCTTCACGGACCCAGGAGTGACGCGCGGGGCGGGGCGTGGTTTGCGGGCCGGCTGACTTTCCGCCCCGGCGCCGTAGGCGGCCGGGGCGGCGGCTCCGTAGGAGCCGGTTGCCGCGCCCCGACCCGCGCCGCGCGGAGCGCCTTGATCTAGTACAGGCCAATTCGGCAACAGATCACAGGCAGCTCCGAGCCGACCAAGGCCAACACGACACCACCCACCGCCCCACACTTCCACCCGCAGCGGCTACGCAACCCGGCACCGCACCAAGCCGGCCCCTGACCGAGCTGCCCCCGCTCGCAATCCGGCCAGCCACTCCCCCGGCACTCCCCAACCAATGACGCCGCGTTCGTGCTCGTGCCTCGACCTCGGCCCGCCTTGCCCTTCCCCTTCTCCCCCACTGAACAAGCCGAGGGCGGCTCCTCTCGAAGCCGCCCTCACCCTGCGCCACCTCTTGCCCTGGTCACTTCAACGGAAGCGCCTGAACGGTTCGCCACTCGTACATCTGCTGATCGCGGTGCATCTCGATGAGGTCGACGTGGTTGATCGTCAACCGTGCGGTCCCGACCTCTGCGCGACTCACGGCGTCGACGTACGGCACCGCCGATCCATCCGCGGTGATGTAGGCGACGCTGACGTGAGGGCGAAACCGGTCCGCGTCCTCGGCGACCTGGTCCTCACCGAGAACCCGACTGATGGCCTGGCGGGTCAGGCGGCGTAGCTCGCGAATCGGTTCCGCTGGCTCGGCAGGCATGACAATCGCTTCGTCCGCCACGACGATCGGTCCGAACTCCACATCGAAGGCCGGAACGCTCGTGAGCATGGACCGGGCCTCCGCGGCGATCCTGCCGACCACGTCGGGTGCGAGTTCATCGGCGAAGCCAACGCCCTGCATCGTGAGGTGTAGCCACCGGTCCGGAATGAGGGTCAGGCTCGGCTTCTCTGCCAGGGTCGTGCGGTATGCGGTCGCCAGGTCGTAGAGGGTGGGTTGGTTGTCGAAGGTGATGTGGAAGGCGTAGAAGCGCCTCCCGACATGCCATCCGGGACGCCACCACCAATGGTTGCGAACGTGGGCAGCGTGCGTGCCAGGCGGAAGGTCAACGAGCGACATGGGCTACCTCAAACTTCGGAGGGCGTGTCGGGTTCGGACGGCTCCGGCTCTACCGGGTACTCGTCGATGACGACGATGCGGTCCGCCGGCCAGACCGATTCGGAGACCTCCAGCACGGTTCCGTCCTCGGCGCGGGCCACGTGGATGACCTGCATGACCGGTGCACCTGTCGGCAGTTCCAGCGCTGAGGCTTCCTCGGCGGTGGGAAGACGAGAAAGCCAGTGATCGCGAGCGGTGGCGTACCGCTTGCCGCTCAGCTCTTCGATACACAGGAACAGGGCTTTCGGCACCACGGTGGGCTCTTCGAGGTAGGTCCCACCGCCGATGTCGGTCAGGATGTAGCTCGCCCCGATCTCTTCGGGCTTGCCCGTCTCACGGTTGTAGAGGTGCCGGCGCCGGACCACTACCTCTGTGCCCGCTGGTAGGTCCATAGCCGTGGCGATCTCGCCTGTCACCGGCGCCCGTCCCGCGAACACGATGTCGTGGCGCAAGTGCGCCGTCAGTAGCTTCTGATCGTTCCTCGCTCGGCCGTAGCGGTGCCGTGACCGCCTTTGAAGGCGGCGGCTTTCACGGACGAAAGTCCCCACGCCGTGACGGGACTCGATCAGCCCTTCTGCGCGGAGCACGCTGATGGCGTTGCGCAGGGTAATCGGGCTGACCTTGAAGCGTTCGGCCAACGCCGTCTCAGCTGGCAGCCGCTCTCCGGCCCTCATTTGCCCGTCGCGGATACTCCGCCGCAGCTCTGCTGCGATCTGTAGGTATTTGGGGGCCCTTGTGCCCAACTCGTCGGTCATCGCCGTCCCTCCGGGCCAGTCCTCTTCAGGACAACCCCTCTACCTCACCCTACGTGCGCTCAACGTTCAACGCATGTGCCGCACTCACCACCAGGCGCGAAGACAGGTCCTATAGAGGACTTGTGGACGACGACCGCCTCCGCTACGGTCCTCTATAGGTCTACATGAGTAGACGAAACCACTGGCGTACGGAGGTGAAGAGCGATGGCTCTTCGTGGTGGTACTCGGTTCACGGTTCCGTTCGAGGCTGTCTTCCCGCACGGCGCGGTGTTCGTGCCGGACTCGATCGCGGAGGCGCAGGACTTCAACGAGGCGACTCGACAGCGGACGCCGGCGAAGGACAAGGTCACGGGTCAGCGGGTGTGGCAGTGCCGGGTGATGGACATGGACCCGGAGTTGGGCTCGCGGTCGCGTGAGGTGTCGATCAAGATCCTGGCGGATGTGCAGCCGGTGTCGCCGGTGGGTCCGTTCCAGCAGGTGGAGTTCGAGAACCTGACCGTGACCCCGTACGTCGGCAGCAACGGCCGGTTGGCGTACTCGTTCCGGGCGACCGGGATCGTGGCGCCGAAGACCCTGGCGGAGACGCGTGGGAAGGCTGCCTGATGCGTACCTACGTCAGCGCGTCGATCCACGTGAAGCCGAACACCGAGCTGTCGTTTCACAGCTACCCCCAGGACGACCGGGTGACGGTGCAGCTCGGGGAGAGCCCCGGCGCGGTGACGCTGTTCCTGCCTCGGGCGGAGATCGACCGGTTGGCCGGTGTGCTGGCTGAGGCGCGAGAGGCGCTGTCGGCTTCGGGCGTGAAGGAGGCTGCGTGATGTTTGGCCGGAAGCGCTCTGAGGCGGAGCCGGTGCGCAAGGACCAGGTGATGCGCTTGATCTCGCTCGGGATGCGGGAGACCGACGCCGCCGACATGGACATTGACGGCCCGGAGTTTGACAAGGCCAAGGCTGCGTTCGAGGCGGCGCTTGGCAAGTCGACGCAGGCGGAGAAGAACGCGGCGATCGACGCGCTGCGGCGGCACGGCTACTAGATGTGGCGCGGGGCGGCCCTGGCCCTAGGAAAGCTGGCCGCCCCGCTGCCCTCTCAACCCTCTCGGCCTGGAAGGGCAGGTTCATCATGCCAACTTCTCTGGATTGGCGACGCGACGGGAGCGCCGGAGACCCGGTCCCGTGCGTCATCTGCGGTAAGCCGGCGATCTGCCGTAGCCCGGCGGGCAAGCCGGTGCACAAGGTGTGCGCGGAGGCGTGGATCGACCAGCACACCACGTCGAAGGCGGTGGCGTGATGCGCGCTCCGCTGGTCAACTTCCGTCGCCTCCAGGTCGCCGCGCCGTGGCCCCTGGTCTGGACGGTCACCTTCGTCATCCTCCTCGCCCGCCTCGTCGTGCTGGTGGTGCGTGCTGCTGTCGCGGTGGTGCGGCACTGGCGGGCCTGGCCGGCTATCGCCTTGGTCCTACTCGCCGTCGACGTGCATCGCTCGTACGGCTGGTGGCCTCACCTCCTGGTTCTCATCGTCGTCGCCGGCTCGGCGGGCGTGTGGTGGTGGCGGTGGCGGGAGTCCTTCGAACGCCTGATCGTGCTGCGGGGGCTGTCGTGGTGGCGGCGCCTGTGGGTGTATCGGCGTCAGTGGCACGAGGTCATGTCGCTGTGTGGGCTGGTGAAGAAGTACGACGGTGGCGAGAAGCTGCCCGAGCTGCTGTCGGTGCGCTGCTCGTATGCCACGGATGAGGTCGTGTTGCGGATGCCTCGGGGGCAGAACCCGGAGGCGTACCACAAGGCAGCGCGGGATCTGGCGTACTCGTTCGGTACCCGGCACTGCCGCGTCTTCTCCGGCCGCCGCCAGGCACCCCCGGCCCGCTCCGGCTCCCTCGCCTGGCTGCTGCGCCGGGTTGATGCGATCCGGTTCCGCGACCGGCCGCGGCAGGTGTGGTTGGTGCTGATCCGCCGCGACCCGCTCACCCGCGTGGTCAAGCCGCTGCCGGTGCCGGCACGCCCGGACTTCACCGCCCTGCCCCTCGGCCTGCGCGAAGACCTGGCCGTGTACTGCCTGCGCCTGCTCGCCACGCACGTGCTGATCGGTGGGGCGACGCGGATGGGCAAGGGCTCGGTCATCTGGTCCCTCCTGCGGGCTCTCGCCGCCGGCATCCGGTCGGGTCTGGTGCGGGTGTGGGCGATCGATCCGAAGGGTGGGATGGAGCTGTCGATTGGTCGGCCGCTGTTCTCCCGCTACGTCGATGACGACTGGACGCGGATGGCAGACATGCTCGATGACGCCGTAACCCGGATGCGGGCGCGTCAACGGGTGCTGCGGGGCAAGGTGCGGGTGCACACCCCGACCGTCGATGAACCGCTGATCGTCATCGTCATCGACGAGATCGCCGCACTACTGGCGTTCCTGCCCGACAGCGACATCCGCCAGCGCATCACCCAAGCCCTGGGCCTACTACTCACCCAGGGCGCCGGCCTCGGAGTGCTGGTGGTCGCCGCGACCCAGGATCCCCGCAAGGAAGTCGTCTCCGTCCGCGACTTCTTCCCCACCCGCATCGCCCTCGGCGTCACCGAACGCGGCCACGTCGACCTCCTCCTCGGCGACGGCGCCCGCGACCGCGGAGCACTGGCCGATCAGATCCCGCTGTCGGCGAAGGGCGTCGCGTACGTCCTGCTTGACGGTCAGCCGGAACCGGCCCGGGTCCGCTTCTCCTACCTCACCGATGACGTGATCCGGGAGATGGCCGCAACGTTCCCCGCTCCGCCCGAGGTCCAGCCCGAACCGGTCGACGCCCCGGCCCCGGCTCCGGCTGGGGTCAAGGCGCGGTCGAACGGCAACGGCCGGCACACCTACCGGCCCACGCCGCCGAAGCAGGCCGCTCCGCTGCTGCCGCCGTCGCTGCTTCACGCCCTGGACCTCGACGCCACCCCGAACGGAGGCGACCCCCGATGACCGAGCTGCCCGAGGGCACGCCCACCCGGATGCCCTACGCCGACCAACCCGCCGAGGAGCCGCGGCGCTTCTACCGGCTGCGTGCCCCGCACGTCGACAAGGCGTCCGTGCCGGTGACCGTCCGCGTCACCCCCGACGCTGACCTGTACGTCGCTGTTGGTGCCGGCCGGCGCCGCATGTACCTCACCCCCAACGAGGCGTGGGCGCTGTGGCGCTGCCTGTCCGAAGCGGTCGCCTCCACCGGTGAGCCGCCGGAGTGGATCCGCGTGCACGTCACCCCCACCCACCGCTGACCTTCCCCCTGCACGTCCCGAAACGAGGAGTCCTGATGGCTGCCCGTCGCCTCACCCTGCGCCCGATCCGCCGTACCTGCCTCGACCTCAACCACACCGACCCCGACCAGGACTGCCCCTACTGCACCCCCGACACCCACGCCGCGGACATTCTCGACGCCGCGCTCGCCCGGCACGCCGAGATCGCCGCCGAAGACGCCGAAGCCTGGGGATGGGCCGCATGACCGCCCGCCGCCTGCACCCGTTCAGTCAGCCCGTCGCCGTCTTCGCCGTCACCTCCGCCGGCCTGCTGCACCTGGTCATCAACCCCGAGGACTGCTCCCTCTGCCGCTCCCGCAGCGAGGTGCAGATCTGGAACCCCGAAATCCGCGACCCACTCACCCACGAACTCACCCCACCCGCGCACCGCATGTGGAAGATCCCCTGCCCCGTCTGCCGCCCCGCCGACTTCGCCACCTGGGAGGCCCCCCAATGAGCTACCAACTCTGGTCCTGGCTGCTGATGACCGTTGGCGTCACCGGCCTGTGGCTGGCCGGCAAACGCTCCTGGACCGGCTGGGCCGTCGGTCTCGCCGGGCAGGTGCTGTGGCTGGCGTACTCCCTCGTAACGGAGCAGTGGGGCTTCCTGGCCTCCTGCTTCGTCTACGGCGCGGTCTACATCCGCAACCTGCGCGCCTGGCTCCGCCCGGCTCTTGCCCCGGTGACGGACAAGGCTGCCGCGGATCCCACCACGGCAGTTGCCCCCGTCCGGGTCGCCCGGCCGCCGCTGGTGCGGGAGTCGCCGCTGCGGGAGCACTCGGGACCGGTGCGCTGCCTCACCTCGTACTGCACCCGGCCGGCAACCCACTGGCACGACGGTGCGCCCCGGTGCGAGCCCTGCGCCTGGAACGCGATCGAGGAAGAGGGCCACAACGGCTTCCACCCGGTTCCCGGCTCGTCGGCGGAGTTCGCCGCCTACTACCTGCACCGCGACATGAACCCCGCGCTGCGTGTCGGTGGGGAGGTGCGCTGATGCGCCGCGTCTTCAACTCCGACCGGCTTGAAGGCGTCGCCCTGGTCGTGATCCTCCTCGCCGTCGGCGGCATGGCGGGCGCCGCGTCGTTCACCCATGTCAAGGACTGGACGATGATCCATGCTCCCGCCGGCACGCATGAGTGGTTCGGCTGGTCCAACGCCGTCATCTCCGAGCTCACCCCGGCCGCGGCCCTCCTGGTGATTCGTCGCCGGCGCCGTCTCGACCCGGACGCCTCGGTGTTCTACCCGCTGTCGATCCTCGTCGGCGCGGTCGCCCTGTCCCTGGCCGCACAGATCGCCGTTGCCAACGACAGCTTCTCGTCGCGGCTGCTCTCGTCGGTGCCGGCGCTGGCGTTCCTCGCCCTGTCCAAGCTCGTCCTCACCGCCCCCGCCGCTCGCACGGCCCGAAAGCCGGCCCCGACCAAGCCCAAACCCGAACCGGTACCGGTACCGGTCGAAGAGCCTGCCGACCTGGACCCGGTCGACCTGCCCACCGACCCGGCACCCGTCTACGTCCCGCCAGCACCCCC
>NZ_WAAS01000314.1:0-6849 GCF_008806585.1 Micromonospora sp. AMSO12t | reverse complement strand
CGTACGCCCCGGGCCGGCCCCTGGTCTCCTGCACCGCTGCGAAGGGGCAGCGGTTCCCGGACAACGGCGTCGACATGGGCACCGGCTTCGACTGCTTCGACCCGCTCGCGCACACCGACTCACCCCAGGTCACCGGCGTGGCCCGGGACAACCGGCGGCTGCTGCGGCAGCTGATGACCGACGGCGGCTTCGTCAACTACGACCGCGAGTGGTGGCACTACCGCTACCGCGACGAACCCTGGCCGGACACGTACTTCGACCTGCCGGTGGCCCGCTCCTCGGCCGAACCCGTGGGCGGCTGACGCACCCGACCCGGCTGACGCACCCGACCCGGCTGGCGCTCCCGGCCCGGCGTGACGCTCACTTGAAGGCGGCGTGGCCGGTCAGCACCTGTCCGATGATCAGCTGATGCACCTCGGACGTGCCCTCGTAGGTGAGCACGGACTCGAGGTTGGCCGAGTGCCGGATGACCGGGTAGTCGAGGGTGATCCCGGCCGCGCCCAGGATGGCGCGGCACTCGCGGGCGATGGCGATGGCCTCCCGCACGCTGTTGAGCTTGCCCAGGCTGATCTGCCGGTGGTCGAGGGTGCCGGCGTCCTTCAGCGCGCCGATCTGCAACGCCAGCAGCATCCCCTTGCCCAGCTCCAGCCCCATGTCGGCGAGCTTGAGCTGGGTGGCCTGGTACGCGGCGAGCGGCTTGTCGAAGATCTGCCGGCTGCGGGCGTACGCGATCGTCGTCTCCAGGCAGTCGTGGGCCGCGCCCAGCGCCCCGAAGACGATGCCGAAGCGGGCCTCGTTGAGACACGTCAGCGGCCCGGACAGGCCGGTGGCCTCCGGCAGCATCGCGTCGGCGGGCAGCCGCACGTCGTCGAGGACGAGTTCCGAGGTCACCGAGGCGCGCAGGGAGAGCTTGCGGGTGATCTCCGGGGCGGTGAAGCCGGGGGTGCCGGCGGGGACGAGGAAACCGCGTACGCCCTCGTCGGTGCGGGCCCACACCACGGCGACATCCGCGACGGAGCCGTTGGTGATCCACATCTTGGTGCCGTCGAGCACCCAGTCGTCCCCGTCGCGGCGGGCCCGGGTCCGCATGCCGGCCGGGTCGGAGCCGAAGTCCGGTTCGGTCAGGCCGAAGCAGCCGATGGCCTCGCCGGCCGCCATCCGGGGCAGCCACTGCTGCTTCTGCTCCTCGGAGCCGAACCGCCAGATGGCGTACATGGCGAGCGATCCCTGCACCGACACCAGGGAGCGCAGCCCCGAGTCGCCCGCCTCCAGCTCGAAGCAGGCCAGCCCGTACGCGACGGCGGAGGTGCCGGCGCAGCCGTAGCCCCGCAGGTGCATGCCGAGCACGCCGAGTGCACCGAGTTCGCGGGCGAGTTCCCGCACGGGCAGGCGGCCCTGCTCGTACCAGGTGGCGATCTCCGGGCGGACCCGTCGGTCGACGAAGCCGCGCACGGCGGTTTGGAGGTCTCGGGTGTCGTCGTCGATCAGGGCGTCGATGCCGAAGTACGCGAGCGCGGTCGCGGGGGTGGACAGGGTCACGGTTGGTTTCCTCCCGGGCGTGCGGCTGCGTGCCCACGCTACGCGGGCCGGCGACGTCGGGCATGATCGGACGTTCCGGCTCGGAGACGAGCGACCGTCGGACGGCGGGTGTGCCGTCACGCGAGGGGGGGGGAGTGGGTCGTGGCCACCGAACGGATCGGGCCGCCCGTCACCGGGGACGAGCGCGAGATGCTGCGCGCCTTCCTCGACTACCACCGGGCGACCCTCGCGATGAAGTGCGACGGGCTGTCCGACGAGGACCTGCGCCGGCAGTCGATGCCCCCGTCCACGCTGTCGCTGCTCGGTCTGGTCCGGCACATGGCGGAGGTGGAGCGGGCCTGGTTCCGCCGGACCATCGACGGCGAGGACGTGCCGCTGGTCTGGTCGGACTCGGGCGACTTCCAGGTGGCGTACGACGCGAGCGGCGCCACCCGCGCCGAGGCGTTCGACGCCTGGCAGCGGGAGGTCGCGCACTCCCGTCGCATCGAGCGCGAGGCCGAGTCGCTCGACGTGACCGGCCACCACGCCAGATCCGGCGAGGACGTGTCCCTGCGCCTGGTGATGCTGCACCTGATCCACGAGTACGCCCGCCACAACGGCCACGCCGACCTCCTGCGCGAGGGCGTCGACGGCACCGTCGGGGCCTGAGCGCCGGGCCGCCCGGCCACCGGCACCGCTCAGCCGGCACCCGGCGACCGGCCGCCGGGTCAGCCGCCCGTGCGCAGCGGCAACCAGGCCAGCACGTCCTGGATCTTCGCGTCCCAGTACGCCCAGTCGTGCGCGCCGGGGGAGAAGTCCACGGTGAGCGGGACGCCGCGCTCGCGGGCCGCCGTGACGAAGGTCAGGTTGTCCTCGTACAGGAAGTCCTCGGTGCCGCAGGCGACGCGCAGCGCGGGCAGGTCGGCGCCCGTGGTCCTGCCGAGCAGGGCGAGGACATCGTCGTCGCTGCCCGCGACGGTGCGCTCGCCGAAGGCGGTGTGCCAGACGCCGGGGTCGAGGGGCGCGGTCGGATGGTGGCGGCGGGTGGCCACGTCGAGCGCGCCGGAGAGGCTCGCCGCCGCCGCGAACCGGCCCGGGTCGCGCAGCGCCCACTTCAGCGCCCCGTAGCCGCCCATCGAGAGCCCGGCGACGAAGGTGTCCTCCCGACGCGTCGAGAGCCGGAAGAATCCGTGGCACAGCCGGGGCAGCTCGTCGGTGAGGAAGGTCCAGTACCGGTTGCCGTGCTCCTCGTCGCTGTAGAAGCTGCGCCCGACCTGGGGCATCACCACGGCCAGGCCGAGCGGCGCCACGTACCGCTCAATCGAGGTGCGGCGCAGCCAGATCGTGTCGTCGTCGGACAACCCGTGCAGCAGGTAGAGCACGGGCGGGTCGCCCGGCGGGGCGCTACCGGACATGCCGACCTGCGAGGAGGTGTGCTGCGGCAGGATCACGGTCATGGAGGTGCCGAGACCGAGCACCTCGGAGTGGAAGTCGACACGCATCAGGGCCACGGTCGTCGACCGTAGCTGATCCTCACGTCCAGTAGAGGACCCGGCAGGCAGGCAGCCGGGCGGCCAGCTCGCGGTCGAACCAGGTGCGCAGCTCGGCCATCGTGTCGCGCGGGTAGACGTACTTCACGGCGCCGAACCTGCCGTACCTGCGGCTGCGGGCGGACTCGTCCATCTCCAGCCTCGTGCGCGGGTACCAGCCGAGCAGCACCTCCTTGCTGCCCGGGGTGAACCGGTGGGTGATCAGCTCGGCGGTCAGGTCGAGCCCCGGCACCCCGGCGACCGCGCCCGCGACCGCGTCGAGCAGCTCGCCGTAGTGCTCCCGCCAGCCGGGCAGCGGCATGATCGGCGCGACGGTCAACCCCACCGGGTAACCGTCGAGGGCGAGCCGGCGCAGCGCCGCCAGCCGGTGCGGCACCGACGCCGTGCCGCCCTCCATCCGCTCGCTGACCGGGCGGCAGTTGACGCTGAACCGGACCCGGGTGCGCCCGGCGTGCGGCAGCCCCACGAAC
Organism: Micromonospora sp. AMSO12t; assembly: GCF_008806585.1. NCBI lineage: Bacteria > Bacillati > Actinomycetota > Actinomycetes > Micromonosporales > Micromonosporaceae > Micromonospora > Micromonospora sp. AMSO12t. The sequence goes on along the minus strand of NZ_WAAS01000314.1, from coordinate 3,311 downwards.
GTGTCCACGTCGGCGTACTTGGTGGTCCAGCGCAGCTGCACCGGGGCGTCCCAGCCGGCGAAGTGCTCCACCGCCCGGCGCCAGCTGCCGGTGAGGTGCTCCAGGGCCAGCGGGTCCGTGTAGCAGGACGCCTCGAAGGTGGTGCCCTCGGCGGCCCGCTCGGCGCTGCGGCTGGTCACCGTGCCCCGCCCGGCGTAGTCCGCGAGGCCGGCGAGGATGTCGTCCAGGTCGGCGTACACCCGCGTCACCGGTGGCCCCGACAGCGAGCCGGCGAGGTAGCAGTACTGGCAGTGGGCCGGGCAGCCCTCCGCCAGGTCGAAGCGCCAGTCCGCGCTGGGCGCGATGGGTTGCAGCTTCCGGCGCGACGGCGGGCTGACCACGAGCGCCATGGTCGCCTTCGCCCGCGCGTACGTCTCCCGCTCGGTGTCCCCGCGGATGCCGGTGAGCCGGTTGGCGCGCAGCCGCTCGACCTCGATGCCCAGGGCCTCGACGCGCCGGGCCACGCGCCGGCCGTGCGGGTGGTCCAGCGCGGCCGGCGTGGCGACCACCCGGCGCGGCAGCCACCGCCGCGCCGGCCGCGCCGGTGGCGCCAGCCCGGCCAGGTCGCGGGTCGGCACGCACTCGCCGCTGGCGTCGTGCGGCGCGGGCGGTACATCGACGGCCAGCGGCTCGTCGACGTCCACCGGCTCGGCCTCCGGCCTCATCCGCGCCGGTTACCCGTCCCGCGCGCCGACAACCCCGGGGCGGTCAGCCGCGCGCCGGCGCCCCGCCCGGCCCGGGGGCGGCCCCACCGGGTCCCGGCGCCGGCGCCAGGCGGGCGTCGAGGGCGTCGAGGTCGGGGACGAACCACACGTGGCCGGAGCGGTTCGACTCGTGCACGAGGGCGCGCAGGGCCGAACTGGCCGCGAGGTGCGGGCCGATGTCGCCCACGACGACCAGGCGCAGCCGGTAGTTGACGAACTTCTGCATGACCTCGCCGGCGAAGCGGGTGCCGAGGGAGAAGAAGGAGGCGTCCAGCCGGCGCACCGGCACGGCCACCACCTGGGCGCCGAGGAAGGCCGAGCCGATCAGGTCCAGCGCGTCCTGCTCGGTGGTCACCGGCGGGCCGTCCGGGTCGCACACCAGCACCGGCACCCCGGCCCGCTCCTGGATGACGTCAGGCATCGCCGGCCTCCCTGGTGAGCAGGCCGTTGTCGCCGTCGAGCACGGCGTCGACCAGGTGCAGCACCTCGGCGGTGGCCGAGGCTCCGCCCAGGATCACGATCTTCATGCGGTTCCGCTCCTCGTCGTGGACGGTCTGGATGCGCAGCGGGTGCGCGGGGTGGTGGGTGGTGTTCGCCGTGGCCAGGACGAGCGTGGCCAGCCGGTCGGCCGCGGCCCGGTCGACGCCGTCGATCTGCAGGATGCTCGACACCTCCACCGCCGTACCGACGGCGGGACGGGCGGGGGCCGACCGACCGGTCAGCGCGTCGAGGTCGGCGCGGGCGATCCGGTACTGCTTGCCGATCCGCACCGCCCTGAGCCGACCGGCGCGGATGTAGCCCCGGACGGTGCGCACGTGCAGGCCCAGCCGCTCGGCCACCTGCTCCACCGAGTACATTTCCTCACTCATCGTTCCCTACCCTAGTGCAGACAGGGAAGGATGGGGAAGTAGCCGTGACTCGGACGTCGTTCCCGCGGCCCGGTGCGGGTCGTCGGACGGAACGCGAATATCCATTGCGGCCACCGTCGCGGCCCGCCTACCGTCATCGGCGCAAGGTCAACCGGACGACCCAGGGGAGTACGCCGTGTCGCAGCGCACCCGCACCGACGCCGTGTGGCCGACGTCGCGCGGTGCTGCCCCGCTACTCACGGGCACACGATCCTGCGGGCGGCGACGTCCCGAACAGGGGCGGCAACGGGGGTGGCGGCGCGTCTAGCGCCGGCGCGTACGCGCAGCCGCCCACCCCACCGGGGCCGGGCGGCTTTTTCGTCCTCCCGATCGCCGTCCGTCCCCGTCCCGGCCGCGCCCCGGCGACGTCACCCGATCCCTTCCGGTCCCGCCGTGACGGCGGCGACCAGCCCCCGACACGAGGAGACGACGATGAGCTACACCCCGCTCGCGGGCACCCGCGCGCCGGTCCGGGTCTGGACCGACCCGTACGGCATCGAGCCGCAGGCCGCCCAGCAACTGCGCAACATCGGCGCGCTGCCGTGGGTGGAGGGCGTCGCGGTCATGCCCGACGTGCACTTCGGCAAGGGCGCCACGGTCGGCTCGGTCATCGCGATGCGGCAGGCCGTCTCGCCGGCGGCGGTCGGCGTCGACATCGGCTGCGGCATGTCCGCGGTGCGCACCTCGCTGACCGCCGCCGACCTCCCGGACGACCTGGCCGGGCTGCGCTCGGCGATCGAGGCCACGATCCCGGTCGGGTTCAACCAGCGGGAGAAGCCGGTCGACCCGCGCCGGGTCCGGGGCCTGGAGCAGGCCGGCTGGGACGACTTCTGGCGCCGGTTCGCGGGCCTCGACCGGCGGGTGGCGCAGCTGGAGACGCGGGCCCAGCGGCAGCTGGGCACGCTCGGCGGCGGCAACCACTTCATCGAGGTCTGCCTGGAGCAGGGCGGCGCCGACGAGGGACGGGTGTGGCTCATGCTGCACTCCGGCTCGCGCAACATCGGCAAGGAGCTGGCGGAGCGGCACATCGCGGTCGCCCGGCGGCTGCCGCACAACACCGACCTGCCCGACCGCGACCTCGCGGTGTTCCTCGCCGGCACGCCGGAGATGGACGCCTACCGCCGGGACCTGTGGTGGGCGCAGGAGTACGCGCGGCGCAACCGGGCGGTCATGCTCGCCCTGCTCTGCGGAGTGGTGCGGGAGCAGTTCCCGCACGTCGGCTTCGACGAGCCGATCAGCTGCCACCACAACTACGTGGCGGAGGAGAGCTACGACGGCGTCGACGTGCTGGTCACCCGCAAGGGGGCGATCCGGGCCGGTCGGGGGGACCTGGGCATCATCCCGGGATCGATGGGCACCGGCTCGTACGTCGTGCGGGGCAAGGGGAACCCGGACGCGTACTGCTCCGCCTCGCACGGGGCGGGGCGGCGGATGTCGCGGGCGCAGGCGAAGCGCACGTACAGCACCGCCGACCTGGTCGCGCAGACCGCCGGCGTGGAGTGCCGCAAGGACGCCGGCGTGGTCGACGAGATCCCCGGGGCGTACAAGGACATCACCCAGGTGATGGCGCAGCAGGAGGACCTGGTCGAGGTGGTGGCGCACCTCAAGCAGGTGGTGTGCGTGAAGGGATGACCGCCGACCGGCGCCCCGGAGGGGTGGG
>NZ_WAAS01000313.1:0-6858 GCF_008806585.1 Micromonospora sp. AMSO12t | reverse complement strand
AAGAGACAGGCACCGGGGGCGGGCTGGTGCGCAGGATGCGGCCCAGGGTGACGGCGTAGCGCAGGCCGCCGCCACCGACGCCCTGCACGACCGCGTGCAGGGCGGGTTGCAGCCCGGTGGTGACGTAGACCAGCGCGCCAAGCACGGCGCCGGCGCTCAGCCCCTGCCGGACCAGCCACGGCGCGGCCAGCACCAGCACCACCACGGGCAGCCAGCCGCCCACGCCGAGGCTGAGGCTGCGCAGCGCCGCCATCCGGGCCAGCGTCCGCTCCGCGTCGGCCTGCGCCGTGACCCGCCGGTCCACGTCGGACACCACGCGCTCCTGCGCGCCGCAGGCGACGACGTCGCGGTGCCCGGCCAGCGCCGACGCCGCCGAGCGGCCGAGCCGCTCGCCGGCGGTCACCTGGGCCCGCTGGTGCGCCACCATGGCCGGCAGCGACGCCCCGAACACGGCCAGCCCCACCACCAGCGGGGCCGCCACCGCACCGGCCAGCGGCGGGGCCAGGGCGAGCAGGCCGAGCAGCGCCGCCCCGGCGGTGAACAGGAACCCGCGGACCACCAGCAGCAGCCCGCCGAAGGTGTCCCGGACCACCTCGACCTGGTGGGTCAGCCGGGCCACGGTGGCGCTGTCCGCCCGGCCGCCGGCCCGGGTGGCGTCGTGCAGGGCCCCCCGCACCACCCGGGCGGCCAACTCGTCGCGGAACGGTTCCACCACGGCCCCGAGGCTGCGGTACACCTGCCCGGTGGCCGCCGCGCCCACCAGCACGGCCGCGGCGAGCCCGGCCAGCCAGGCCAGGCCGGTGCCGAACGCACCGGCCAGGAATCCCCGGTCGACGGCGCGGGCCACGAGCATCCCGCCGAGCAACGCCGGCAGGGCCTCCACGGCGGACCAGGCGGCCAGCCGGCCCAGGGCACGCCGGCGGGCCCGCAGTGCCGCCCAGGTGCTGCGGCGTACGCCGGGGCCGCTCATCAGGCGTCTCCGCCGGGCGTGAAGACCGACCGGTAGGCCGGGTCGGCCCAGAGCTGCCGGTGCGGCGCCACGGCCCGCAGCCGCCCGCCGTCGAGCCACGCCACCAGGTCGGCCGCCGCCGCCGTCGTCGCGCGGTGGGTCACCACGAGTCGGGTACGCCCGCCGGCGCCGGCCGCCACCGCCCGGGCGATCCGGTGTTCGGTCGCGGTGTCCAGGCTGGACGTGGCGTCGTCGAGGACGAGCAACCGCTCGGCGGGGAACGCGCGGGCCAGCCCGAGGCGCTGCGCCTCGCCGCCGGAGAGCGGCGCGTCCGTCAGCCGGGTGCGGAAGCCCTCGGGCAGCCGGGCGACGACGTCGGCGACCTGCGCCGCCCGCGCCGCGGCCAGCACCGCCGGGGTGGCCGGGGCGGTGCCGGCGGGCGGTCGTGCCGAGCCGGCGGGCAGCCCGAGCCCGATCGCGTCGTGCACCGTCTCGCCGACCAGCACGGGCCGGTCGAAGGCGTGGCCGACGGCCCGGCGCAGCGCGGACGGGTCGAGCCGGCGCAGCGGCATCCCGTCCAGCAGCACCTCGCCGGTCTCCGGGTCGTGCAGGCGGCCGGCCACCGCGGCGAGGGTCGACTTGCCGGCGCCGGAGCGGCCGACGACGGCCACCGTGGCGCCCGCCGGGACGGTCAGGTCGATCCCGTCGAGGACCGCCCGCCCGTTTTCGGTGCGTACGCCCACCCCGCGCAGCCGCAGTTCCCCCCGACCGGGCGGCAGCGGCTCGGTGCCGTCGGGGCGTACCGGGTGGGCCAGCGGCTCGGCGATCCGGCCGGCCGCCGCGCGGGCGCGGACGAGGCGGTTCAGGGTGGCCAGCACCGCGCCCAGTCCGGCGCCGAGGGCCGCGTACTGCACGGCGGCGACGAGTTGGCCGGGGGAGAGCCAGCCGACGGTCAGCGCGTACCCGCCGACGGCCACGACGGCGACCTGGAGCAGCGGTCCCACGGCGGCGGTGCGGGCGCTGGCCCTGGCCAGCAGCCGCCAGCTGAGCAGTCCGTACCCGCGCAGTTCCGGCAGGGCCGCGAGCACCCGGTCGCGTTCCCGGTCGACGGTCGCGGCGGCGGCGATGGTGCGGGCGCCGCCGAGGGCCTCCAGCAGGCGCCCGGCGATGTCCCCCAGCACCCGCTGGTAGCCGGCGACGGCGGCGGAGGCGTCGGTGACGAAGGCGCGCATGAGCAGCGTGAGCAGGGCCAGCCCGCCGAGGAGAGTGACGCCGAGCAGCGGTTCGAGCAGGGTGAGCGCCACGACGCTGCCGACCGGGGGGAGCAGCGCGACGACGCCGAGCACCACGGCGGTGCCGGCCTGCCCGGCCTCGGCGGCCTGCCCGACGAGCCGACCGACCAGGTCGCCCACCGGGTGGCGGCGGACGGTGCGGACGTCGCAGGCGAACAGGTGCCGCAGCAGGCGCCGGCGCAGCCGTGCCGTGGCCCGGGCCGCGCCGTACCCGCTGGCCACGTCGGCGAGGATGTCGGTGACCATGAGGACGGCGATCAGGCCGCAGGCGGCGGCCGGCCACCGGACGCCGCTGTCGCCGCCGACGGCGGAGTCGACCGCGAGCCCGAGCGCGGCGGGCAGGGCGAGTTCGGCGGCGGCGCCGGTGAGCGCGACCGCGCCGAGCAGGACCGTCCACCCGCCGCCGTCGCGGACCACCCGCCGCAGCAGCCGGTCGGTGCCGGTCGGCGTCCCCATGGCTTCTCCCGCGAAAGACGTGCGGCCCTGGGCGGACACGGCGTCCGCCCAGGGCCTCGCGTGATGACCTGGTCAGTTGCAGGTCGTGACGGACAGCGAGCTGTCGCCGCAGAGCAGCAGGCTCGCGCGGCTGCCACCGCCGGTGCGGTCGGCGGGGGCCATCTCCATGCCCTGAAGGTCGAGAAGCGCCATGTCGATCATCTCCTTCTGTACTGGTCGGTCGGATGGTCCTGCGCTGGATGTCGCCCGTGAGGGCGTCCGGCTCAGTTGCAGGTCGTGACGGACAGCGAGCTGTCGCCGCAGAGCAGCAGGCTCGCCCGGCTGCCACCGCCCGTGCGGTCGGCGGGGGCCATCTCGAGGCCCTGGAGGTCCAGAAGCGCCATGTCGTGTCACCTCCTTCCGTGTTGGTCGGTCGGGTCGGTCGCCCTCGCCGAGGCGAGGGAGTCGGGGGCGCCCGCCAGGGGCGCGAGGAACGGCAGGCGCACCGGGGCGTCGGGCCGCGCGGCGGCCAACGCCAGCAGCACGCCGGCGGTGCCGGTGCCGAGGTCCATGGAGAGGCGCAGCAACTGCTCGCCCGGGAAGGCGGTGCCGTCGCGGTAGGGCAGGGCGTGCCAGGCCAGCCGGGACACCTGGGCGTCGCGTTCGCGGCAGAGCCCCGGATCGTCGGGGTACGCCGCCAGGTAGGCGATGATGCCGGCTCGTCCGGCGAAGAGGCCGGACTGCGCGTAGAACGGTGACCGGGCGGCGCGGCGTACGCCGGCGCTGGCCTCGGCGAACCGCTCGTCGGCGCGGTGCCGCAGGTACTCGTCGAGCACCAGCCCGATGCCGACGCTGCCCTGCCCGAGGTAGGGCATGGTGCGCCAGCCCTCGTTGACCTCCAGCGCGCCGTCGGGGCGTACCACGCAGCGGCGCAGGTCCTGGCGTAGGGCAGTGGCGGCGTGGTCCAGCAGGGCCTCGTCGCCGGTCAGCTCGTGCAGCCGCACCAGCAGCAGCGCCGGCCCGGTGCGGCCGCGCAGCAGCCCGGCGTACGGGTTGCGCCCGCCGCTGATGTCCGGCCCCGGGTCGTCGGCGAGCTGGTCGACCACCCGCTCGGCAACCCGCCAGGCCGCGTCGCGCAGGGCCGTCTCGCCGGTGCGTCCGGCCAGCTCGGCCAGGTTGAGCGCGATGCCGGCGAGGCCGCCCGAGAGGCTGTGGTCCAGGCCGTCCAGCGGCTGGCGCAGGCAGATGTCGAGCACGTCGAGGGCGTCCTGCCGGCGGCCGAGCGCCTCCAGGGCGTACGCGACGCCGTGCAGGCCGTCGTAGAAGCCGCACCGGGTGCCGGAGGGGGGTGCCGTGGCGTGGCGCACCAGCCACTTTTCGTGTTCCGGCCACCGTCCGGCGCCGCTGACGTGCAGGGCGTACAGGACGCCGGCGGCGCCGTGGGCGAGGTTGAGCCCGCCGCTGCGGAACTGTTCGATGTCGCCGGGGAAGAGCCGGTCGTCCCGGTCGGGTGTCGCGCTGGCGAGGATCGCCCGGGCGAGCCGGTCCCGGTGGGTCGGCCCGACGTCGACGGTGAGGTCGGGTGCCGCTCCGGCGTCCGCCGGGGCGGGGCCGGTGATCTCCCGTACGGCGTCGTCGAGGAGCTCCCTCGGCACCGGGAAGTGCGCGGCGATCACGTCGGCGAGGTGCGCGGCCTTGTCCGGCCCGAGCCGGACGAGCTGGGTCAGCGGCAGGAACAGCGCCAGCCGCAGGCAGGCCAGGGCGTACCGGTCGACGGCGGGACCCGTGCGGTCCCGGGGCGCGGCGAAGCCCTGGTTGCGTAGTCCCGGCCGGCGGTGGCCGTCGATCGGCGCGGCGACCTCGAAGTCGACAAGCGCGATCCGGTCGTCCGGGCGGACCATGACGTTGAACAGGTGCAGGTCGCCGTAGACCAGGCCGCGGTCGTGGATCGCCGTGACGACCTCCTCGACCTGCCGGTGCACGTCCAGCGCCCAGCGGGTGTAGGCGGCGCGGTCGGCGTCCGTGGCGTCGGCGTCGATCAGCGGGTACCGGTCGACCAGGACCTTGTTGAGCGGGCGGCCCTCGATGAACTCCAGCGCGAGGAACCGGTGCTCGCCGAGGGCGAACTCGTCGTGCACCCGGGGCACCTGCGGCAGGTCGGCCAGCCGGCGCAGCGCGTCGGCCTCCCGGGCCAGGCGGGCGACCGCGTCGGCGCCGTCGGCGTCGAGGCCGGCGTGCGGCCGGGCCTCCTTCAGCACCAGTTGGGTGTCGGTCCGCACGTCCCGGCCGACGTAGAGGCCGCCGCCGTTGGAGAAGTGGATGACCTTCTCGATCCGGTACGGCACCTCGTCGGTGCTGGTGGCGTTGCGGGCGGCCAGGTGCGGGCCGAGGAAGTCGGGCAGCGTCACCCAGGACGGCACGTGGAACACCGGGTCGCGGCGGTCGGGCACCAGCGTGCCCGTGTCGTCCTCGATCGCCGGGACCACCTGGCCGTCGGGGGAGTGGCAGTACCGCGCGGCGAAGCCGCCGTAGCGTACGTGCACCGGGCCGGCGCCGTGGCGCAGGTCGCTGAGGATGTACGGGCCGGGCTCGCCGGCGAGCAGCTCGTCGAGCTCCTTGCAGACCAGCTCCAGCTCCGCGTCGTCGCGGGGGTACACGGTGACGAACTTGCCGCTGGCCGCCCGGGAGGCGTACTTGGAGTTGCGCAGCAGCAGGGTGCGCGGGCCGCGGAGGAACTTGAAGGACAGTCCGCGCGGGACGCAGTAGTCCCAGACGGCGTCCAGCACCCGCTCGGCGTTGTCCAGCGTCGCCGACACGTGGATCTTCCAGCCCTGCTGGGGCAGCGCGCCGCCCTCGGGGGCGTAGATCAGCCAGTCGTCGAGCGGCTCGGAGCGCCAGCCGTCGGGGACGGGCCGCTTCGCCGCCGCGAAGGTGGGCTGCTCGACCGCGCTGCCGAGGGAGTCGTAGAAGAGCCGGTCGGCGGCGCAGTAGCTGTCGTAGCGTTCGTCCACCGTGACCACTCCCTCCGCTGTTCGGCCGGTGCTGTTGCCGTTCGACCGATGTCTTCGTCCTGCTGACGGATCTGAGTCTGTCCGTTCGGGCCATGGCGGTTCCAGTGCGTTCAGTCATGACGACGAATGCGTGCCGCACGGGTCGGCCGTGACAAAAGTCAGTTGCGCCCGAGGTGCGCGGTGCCCCGCTGGCGGGTCGCCGACCGCACGGTGGGCGGTGCCCCCGCCCGTCCCGGGGCGGTACGGTGCTCGCCGTGACCGCAGACGATCACCCCTCCGTCGCCGGCGTCGGGCCCGTCGCCGTGCTGGCCAACCCGACCGCTGGCCGGGGCCGGCACCGAGGGCTGCTGCCGCAGGTCCTGCACCGGCTCGCGGCTGCCGGCCGGCCGGTACGCCCGCTGCGCGCGCGTACCGCCGACGAGGCCGAGGCGGCCTGCCGGGCGGCGGTGCGCGACGGGGCGTCGGCCCTGGTCGCGGTCGGCGGCGACGGGACCGTGCACCGCGCGGTGCAGGCGGTCGCCGGGACGGGGGTCCCGTTCGGCCCGGTGCCCGCCGGGACCGGTAACGACTTCGCCGCCGACACCGGCTTCCCGGCCGACCCGCTCGCCGCCGTCGACGTGATCGCGGCGGCGCTGCGCGACGGCCGCACCCGCCTGGTGGACCTGGCCCGGATGACGGGGGCCGACGGTGCGGACCGGTGGTACGGGGCCGTGCTCGCGGCCGGCTTCGACGCGATCGTCAACGAGCGCGCCAACCGGATGCGCTGGCCGAGCGGCCCGCGCCGCTACGACCTGGCGATTCTGGTGGAACTGGCCCGGCTGCGCCCGCGCCGCTACACCCTGCGCCTCGACGGGGTGCCGCACGAGGTGGACGCCGTGCTGGTGGCGGTGGGCAACTGCGCCAGCTACGGCGGCGGCATGCGGATCTGCCCGGACGCGGACCCGACCGACGGCCTGCTCGACGTGGTGGTGGGCGGCCGGTTCCACCGGCGCACCCTGATGCGGGTCAAGCCGCGCATCTACCGGGGCACCCACGTGACCCACCCGCTGGTGCGCAGCTACCGCGCCCGTACGGTCGAGCTGAGCGCCGAGGGCATCACCACGTACGCCGACGGCGAGCGCGCCCTGGCCCTCCCTCTGACCGTCACGGCCGCCCCCGCCGCCCTCCACCT
>NZ_WAAS01000312.1:0-6901 GCF_008806585.1 Micromonospora sp. AMSO12t | reverse complement strand
GTAGTCGAAGGTGTCCGGGTTCGGGCCCTGCCGGCCGGCCTCGCCCCGGTCCAGCCCGGTGATCCGCTCGGCGTACCCCTGATCGGGGCCTTCCAACCGGTGATCAGGCCGGCTCGTCGAAGAGCACCGGCCAGGGGCGGGGCGCCGGCCCGGGCGGCGGCGCCGGGGGCTCCGACCCGTCGGCCAGCACCTCCGCCGCAAGCTGCCCGAACATCGGCGCGGCCGGGTGCGCGGCCCGGCGCGGCCAGGCCGCCGAGGTGCGCCGGACGAGCGGCGACCCGGCGACCGGCCGCCAGGCGATCCGGGGCTCCCGGCGCGCCGTCGCCGCCGGCTCGACCGCGACCCCGCCGCCCGCCAGCACCAACCCGAAGAGGAACTCCGGGTTCCGCGCCGGGCGGACCCGCCCCGGCGTGAACCCGTGCCGGCGGCAGACCTCCAGCAGGTGGTCGTGCCAGCCGGGCGCGGTGGCCCGGGGCGCGGTCACCAGGTCCAGTCCGGCCAGCGCCGCCAGCTCGACCTCCCGTCCCCGGGCCAGCGCCGAGGCGCGCGGCAGCAGCACCCCCAGCGGTACGTCGACGGCGGCACCGAGGCGCAGCCCGTCGTCGGTGACGGGATGGTGGAGCAGGCCGACGTCCAGCCGCCCCTCGCTGAGCATCCGCTCCTGCTCGCCGCTGGTCAGCTCGTGCAGGTCGACGTCGAGCCCGGGGGCGCGCTCGGCCAGCCGGTCGAGCAGCTCGCGCAGGGTCACGGCCGGTGTCTCCGGCGGCACCCCCGCCCGGAGCACCCCCGACACGCCGTCGCGCACCTGGCGCATCAGGTTGCGCAGCCGGCCCTCCCCGGCCAGCAGTTCCTCGGCCTCGCCGACGAGCAACTGGCCGGCGGTGGTCAGCCGCACCTGCCGCCGGGACCGGTCGAACAGTTCGACCGCCAACTCCCGCTCCAGGCGCTGCACCGACTGGCTCAGCGGCGGCTGGGCCATGCCGAGCCGCTCGGCCGCCCGCCCGAAGTGCAGCTCGTCGGCGACCACCACGAAGTGCCGCAGGTGCCGGAGCAGGTCCACGGCCGGACCCTACGCCAGCGCGAGATCTTGGTACCGAAGCGCCCCTCGGGGGGCACTTTTCTACCAAGATCTGGTGTGCCGAGCGGCCGAGCGGCCGAGCGGCCGAGCGGCCGAGCGGCCGAGCGCTGCGTCCAGCGGGCGCGCGGTGGGCGGGGGCGGGGCAGCGGCTACCGTGCGCAGTGTGGTGGCGGAGCGGATCGTGGAGATCTTCGAGCGGGCCGGGGTCACCGGCTGCCTGCACGTCGTCGACCTCGACGCGGCCGGCGGCGGTGCCGGTCCGGGAGAGCCCGGCGGCCGGCTGGAGGTGGCGGTCCGGGCGGACGAGCAGGTGGTGATCGCCTCGATCTTCAAGGTGCTGCTGGTGCTGGAGTTCGCCCGGCAGGTGGTCGCCGGCCAGCTCGACCCCCGGGAACGGGTCCTCGTCACCGCCGACGACCGGCTCGGCGGGTGGGGGATCGCCGGCTGCGCCGACGACGCCGAGGTGTCGCTGCGGGACCTGGCCTACTTCGCCATGTCGGTCAGCGACAACACCGCCGCCGACCTGCTGCTGCGCCGGGTCGGGGCGGACGTGCTGCCGATGCTCGCCGCCGAGCTGGGGCTGCCGCGTACCCGGATCGCCGGCGGTCCCCGGCACCTGGTCGAGACGATGCTCGCCGACGTCGGCGCGCGGACGGAGGCGGACTTCGCCCGGATCTTTCCCACCCTGCCGCCCGAGCGGGTCCGCGCGATGCGGATGTTCGATCCCGCGCACACCACGTCGAGCACCGCCCGGGAGATCACCCGGCTGCTCGGCCTGATCTGGCGCGACGAGGCCGGCCCGCCCGAGGCGTGCGCGATGGTCCGGGGCTGGATGGCCCGGCAGCTCTTCTGGACCCGGCTGGCCGCCGGCTTCCCGCCGGGCGTGCGGGTGGCCGGCAAGACCGGCACCCTGCCGGGCCTGCACCTGGAGGCGGGCGTGGCCGAGTACCCCGACGGCGGGCGGTACGCCGTCGCCGTCTTCGTCCGCGCCACGCAGCTCGCCACCCGCCGCATCGACGTGGACCTGGCGATGGGCCAGGCCGCCCGAGCCGCCGTCGAGGGGCTGCGCGCCGGCTGAGTCTGTCGGCCGCAGGGCGGTGCCGACGACCCCGCTGAGCTGCTCCGATATGCGTCGGGATATCGACCGTGTCGGGCATGGATCTTGGACCTGGCGGGGGTCGTGCTGGTTGGCTCGGCACCGACCGATCAGCACCACGACGGGGAGAGTTCCGCATGCCCAACATCGACCGCCGCCGCTTCCTCCGCGACGCCGCCGCCAGCACCGCGCTGGTATCCGCCGGCGGGCTCGCCGGCGCCGCCCTGACCGGCCCGGCACACGCCGCGCCGCCGGCCACCGCGCCGGTCGCCGCCGCACCGGCCGGCCGCCGCAGCGGCCCGGTCAGCTTCCGCTGGTGGGGTACGTCCGCCTGGCGCATCGACGTCGGCGACCGGACCGTCCTGGTCGACCCCTTCCTCAGTCGGATCGACACGGGGCTGTTCAGGGGCGCCTTCGACCAGACCAAGAAGCTGGAGGTGCGCACCGACGTCGTGGACTCCCTGGTGGACCGTGCCGAGACGGTGCTCGTCACGCACACCCACTGGGACCACTACATGGACGTGCCGCACATCGCCGGCCGCACCGGCGCCCGGGTCTTCGGCACGCTGACCGCCTACCACCTCGGGCTGGCGTACGGGCTGCCGTCGGGGCAGCTCAGCCCGGTGCGGGGCGGGGAGGTGCTGGACTTCGGCGCGTACACGGTGGAGGTGGTCAGCTCCCTGCACAGCCGCAACAAGTCGTACTCGATGGCCTTCCCCGGCGTACGGGTCAGCCAGCCGGCGAAGCCGGAGACCATCGCCGACCTGCCCGAGGGCGACACCCTCGCGTACCAGCTACGGGTGCCCGGCGGCCCGTCGGTCTTCTTCATGGGCGCCAGCGACTTCGCCGAGCGGAACCTGACCGGGCTGGCCCCCGATGTGGCCATGCTGGCGCTGCCGAGCACCACGGTCACCGCCGACTACGCCGAGCGGCTGCTCGACGCGCTGGACCGGCCGAAGGTCGTGGTGCCGGTGCACTTCGACAACTTCGAGACCGAGCTGCGCAACCCCGTGCCCATGGCGCCGACGGACCGCGAGCGGCTGGACGCGTTCCTCGCCGCCATCCGCCGGGTCTCGCCGCGCAGCCGGGTGATCGTGCCGGAGTACCACACCGCGTACCACTTCTGAGCAACGCGCGACGGGCCGCGGGCGGCAGCCCCCGGCCCGTCGTCGCGCCCGGGTCGGCCGCCGATGCGGGACCGGACGGCGAGGGCTCAGCCCGTCGACATACCGGCCAGTGCCCGCACCGAGCGCCAGTTGCGGGTAGTCGCCACCACGCCGAGCTTCTTCTCCAGGTGGTTGTTGGTGAACCTCGACCGGCCGTAGCCGCCGTCGGGATGGTGCAGGTATACCTCGCGCCCGGCGACCGTGAACGCCACGTTCTCGCCGTCGGGCACGGTCAGGGCGGCCACGGCGGCCGGGTCGGGCGCGGTCGCGAGGAAGACCACCATCAGCCGCGTGGGGTCGTCCTCCCGCCCGGCGTACGGGTTGCCGCCGGCCACCGCCGCCAGTTCCCGGCCGCTGCGCACCAGCACCGGCACCGTCAGCCCCAGCTCGTCGGCGATGGCCCGCTCGATGCCCCGCGCCAGCGCGTCGGCGTCGCGCACCGTGCTGCCGAAGACCACGTTCCCGCTCTGCAGGTACGTCTGCGCGTCGTGGTGGCCGAGGCCGGTGACCAGCCGGCGCAGGTCGGCCATGGCGACCTTCGCGCCGCCGACGTTGACCCCGCGCAGCAACGCGACCCACCTGTCCACACGACCTCCTCGACCCGCCGGTACGGGCCAGCCTAGGGCGTGGGTCGACGTCGGTCGCGGCCGTCGTCGCCGGGGCGGGGCCCGCCGCTCAGCACTCCGTGCTGGAGTGCCGGGTCCGTGATCCGTACCATCGGTTCTCGACAGCGGCCCCCGGCAACGGGTGCCGCGAGCGGAGCGGGACCACGGACACCGGCATGCGGGCTCATGCCGGTCGACCGGCGTGCGACCGCCCCAAGCGAGAGACCTCGCCCAGCGGTCCGCGCGCACCCATCCGTACCGGAAGGACACCGCCATGCGCGCTCCCTGGACGCGCCGTCACCGCCTTCTGCCGGGGCTGCTGGCCCTGGCCTGCCTCGCCACCGTCGCCGTGGCCGCCGCCGTTCCACTGACCAGCCCGCCCGCCCGCGCCGCCGACCCCGTCGTGGTGCTCGACGCCACCTTCGAGGACGGCACCACCGAGGGCTTCCGGCCCCGGGCCGGGGAGACCGTCGCGGTCAGCACCGCCGTCGCCCACGGCGGCACCCGCAGCCTGCTCGCCTCCGGCCGCACCGCGAGTTGGCAGGGCCCCGCCCTCGACCTGCTCGACGAGATGGTCAAGGGCACCCGCTACACGCTGACGGTGTGGGTGCGGCTCGCCGCCGGCCAGTCGCCCGGCCAGGTCCGGCTCAGCGTGCAACGCGACTCCGGCGGCACCTCCGCCTACGACCAGGTGGTGGGCGACACCGCCGTCACCGCCGATGCCTGGGTCCGGCTCACCGGCACGTACGTGCTCGCGCACGACGTGGACGGGTTGTCGGCGTACGTGGAGACCGCCAGCGGCACCGCCGACCTGCACATCGACGACTTCACCATGGCGTCCCAGCCGACCAAGCCGGTGCAGACCGACATCCCGGCCCTGCGTGAGGTGCTGGCCGCCGACTTCCCGATCGGGGCGGCGATCGGCAACCGGCAGATCATCGGCGACCAGGCCACCCTGCTGCGCCGGCACTTCGACACGGTGACCCCGGGCAACGCGCTCAAGTGGGACGCCACCCAGCCGGCCGAGGGCACCTTCCGGTGGGGCGACGCCGATGCGCAGGTCGGCTTCGCCACCGACAACGACCTGGCGGTACGCGGACACACCCTCGTCTGGCACCAGCAGACCCCGGCCTGGGTCTTCACCGACACCGACGGCACCCCGCTGACCTCGGACCCGGCCGACAAGGCCCTGCTGCTGTCCCGGCTGGAGGCGCACATCCGCGCGGTCGTCGGCCGCTACGGCGACGCCATCGGGGTCTGGGACGTCGCCAACGAGGTGGTCGACGAGAACCAGTCCGACGGGCTGCGGCGCAGCCGCTGGTACGAGATCAGCGGGCTGGACTACCTGCGTACCGCGTTCCGGGTGGCCCGGGAGGTCGCGCCGACGGCCAAGCTCTACATCAACGACTACAACACCAACGTGCCGGCCAAGCGCGACAAGCTGCGCAACCTGGTGAGCCAGCTGCGCGCCGAAGGGGTGCCGATCGACGGCGTCGGGCACCAGATGCACGTCAACGTCCAGTGGCCGTCGATCGCCGAGACCGAGGCGATGCTCCAGGCGTTCGTCCCGCTCGGGGTGGAGCAGCAGGTCACCGAGATGGACGTCAGCATCTACGTAGACAGCAGCGAGTCCTTCCCCACCCCGCCGGCCGACCGGCTGCTGACCCAGGCGTACCGGTACCGGGACCTGTTCGCCCTCTACCGCCGCTACGCCGACGAGTTGACCTCGGTGACCCTGTGGGGGCTGGCGGACGACGACACCTGGCTGGACACCTTCCCGGTGGCCCGCAAGGACGCGCCGCTGCTGTTCGACACGGAACTCCAGGCCAAGTCGGCGTACTGGGGGATCGTCGACCCGACCCGGATCAACCCCACCCCGACGCCGACGGTCAGCCCGACGGTCTCGCCAACCGCCAGCCCGACGGTCTCGCCGACCGTCAGCCCGACCATTTCGCCGACGGTCTCGCCGACCGGGGGGCCGGACGCCTGTCGGGCGACGTACACCGTCTCCAACCAGTGGCCGGGCGGCTTCCAGGCGAGCGTCAGGATCACGAACACCGGCGGGCGGGCGCACGACGGCTGGACGGTGCGCTGGCGGTTCCCGGACGGGCAGCGGATCAGCCAGCTCTGGAACGGCACGGTCCGGCAGGACGGCCCGGACGTGTCGGTCACCCCCACGTCCTGGAACTCCGTCCTGCCCGCCGGCGGGACGGTCGAGTTCGGCTTCCTCGCCGGGTGGTCCACGAGCAACGACCGCCCGGCCGACTTCACCCTCGACGGACTGGCCTGCGCGACCGGCTGACCCACCGGCCCGTCGTACCGCCGCCCGACCTGCCCGCCTCCGGTCGGTGGCCGGCCGCCGTACCAGCGCGACGGTGTCTGGTGGAAGGGCCGTACCCGAGGTGTCAGCGGGCGACGGTGGGCGATGGCCGGGCCGGGCAGGCCCGGCCATCGCCGTGTCCGGCGCCCGGACGGCGCGGCGGAGCCGGGCCGGGACCCCCACGGATGCCGGAGACGCCGTCCGCTCCGGTCCGGCGTCAGAGCCGGCGGAAGGCGGGGTCCGGCGTCAGAGCCGGCGGATGGCGGCGGAGGCGAGGCGGAAGCCGATGGTGCGGTCGACGATGCGGGCGACCAGGTCCGCCTTCCGCAGCCCGCCGACGCCGCGCAACTCCAGGCTCGCGGCGAGCACCCGCAGGTCGCGGGCGGTCCAGCCGGAGAGGTACGCCGTACCGTCGTCGCGGCGGGACATGGACGCCAGCGCGGCCCGGGCCGCCACCGGGTCCGGCGCGGACGCCGCCCGCCGGGCTGACGGGCGCGCGGGGGCCCCGCCCCGGCCGGCGGATTCGGTGGCCGGCTGCCCGGCGGAGGCAGTCCCGTCGGCGGATTCGGCGGCCGGTTGCCCGGCGGGACTGGGCCGGTCGGCGCGTGCTGTGGCCGGGTGCCCGGCGGGGGCGGT
>NZ_WAAS01000311.1:0-6907 GCF_008806585.1 Micromonospora sp. AMSO12t | reverse complement strand
GCGCGCCCGCCACCCGGGTGCCCCGGCCGCGCGACTCCGGCAGCCTCGCGCAGGCCCGGCTGCTGGTCGCCGTCGGCACCGACAAGCACCCGTTCGACCGCCTGGTCGGCTGGCTGGAGGAGTGGCATCCCGCCGTCGCCGAGGACGTCGGGCTGACCGTCCAGCACGGACACACCCGGGCCCCCGGGGTGCCCGGGGCGATGCCCTTCCTCGGTCACGACGAGCTGCAGACGGCGATGGCCGAGGCCGACCTCGTGGTCTGCCACGGCGGCCCGGCCACCATCCTGGAGGCCCGCCGGCACGGTCACCTGCCGATCGTCGTCCCACGGGATCCGACCCGGGGCGAACACGTCGACGACCACCAGCAGTTGTTCGCCCGTCGCCTGGGCGCGGCCGGCATGGTGGCGCTGGCCGAGACCCGGGAGGCGCTGTTCGAGGCGCTCACCGCAGGCCTCGCCGACCCGTCGCGGTTCGCCGTCGCGGCCGACCCGGACGCGTCCCGGGCGCGCCGCGCGGCGGTCGAGCAGGTGGGACGGATCGTGGAGGACCTGGTGGCCGCGTCGACCGGACGACGGCAGCGGACGAGGTGGCGGCCGTGGGCACGGCCGGCCCGGAACGGAGAGCGGCGATGACCGAACACCCGAGCGTGAGCGCGGTGGTGCCCACCCGGGACCGCCCGGAGCTGCTCCGGGCCGCCGTACGCGCCATCCTCGACCAGGACCACCCCGGCCCGATCGAGGTGGTGGTGGTCTACGACCAGTCCGAGCCGGACGCCTCGCTGGCCGAGCTGTCCCGCCCGGACCGGCTGGTCCGGGTCATCCGCAACGAGCGCGCCCCCGGCCTGGCCGGCGCCCGCAACTCGGGCGTCCTGGCGGCCACCGGCGAGCTCGTCGCGTTCTGCGACGACGACGACGAGTGGCTGCCCGGCAAGCTGCGGGCCCAGGTCGAGGCGCTCGCCGCCCACCCCGACGCGGAGTTCGTCAGCTGCGGCATCCGGGTCAGCTACGACGGGCACACCGTCGACCGGGCACTGCCGAAGGACTCGGTCACCCTGGCCGACCTGCTGCGGGACCGGATGACGGAGCTGCACCCGTCGACCTTCCTGATCCGCGCCGCCGCGCTGCGCGACGGGTTCGGGCTGGTCGACGAGGAGATCCCGGGCAGCTACGCGGAGGACTACGAGTTCCTGCTGCGGGCCGCCCGCAGCGCGCCGCTGGTCAACCTGCGCACGCCGTACGTGCTGGTGCGCTGGCACAAGCGGTCCTACTTCGCGCAGCGCTGGGACACCATCTCCGAGGCGTTGCAGTGGCTGCTGGAGCGCTACCCGGAATTCGGCACCCAGCCGGCCGGCGAGGCGCGGGTCACCGGGCAGATCGCCTTCGCCCGTGCCGCGTCCGGCGACCGGCGGGGCGCGATGCGCTGGGCCCGGCACACCATCCGGCGCAACCCGCGCGAGCCGAGGGCGTACCTGGCCCTCGCCGTCGCCGGGCGGATGGTCCGCGCCGACGCGGTGCTGCGTACCCTGCACAAACGCGGCCGGGGCATCTGAGCCCGCGCCGCCCGGGATCGCCCCTGGGCACGGACCTCGCGGCCTCCGGGGCCGCGCGGGTCCTACCGGCGGGTGTGCCCGGGCGGCGGGCCACCCGGCGGTCGCGGCGGGGCCGTCGGTTGGCCGTGCCGCGTCCGCAGGGCGGGACGCGGCGGGCACCGCACGGCGGCGGCCACCGGGCGTGACAGACTGACCGCTGTGTTGCGCTGGTTGACTGCAGGGGAATCGCACGGTCCCGCCCTCGTCGCGATGCTCGAGGGCGTGCCCGCCGGCGTCGAGGTGACCACCGGGGACATCGCCGGTGAGCTGGCCCGGCGCCGGCTCGGCTACGGCCGGGGTGCGCGGATGTCGTTCGAGCAGGACGAGGTGGAGGTCATCGGCGGGCTGCGGCACGGGGCGACCCTCGGCAGCCCGGTCGCGATCCGCGTCGGCAACTCCGAGTGGCCCAAGTGGCGCACCGTGATGGCCGCCGACCCGGTCGACGCGGAGGAACTGGCCAGCCAGGCCCGCAACGCGCCGCTCACCCGCCCCCGCCCGGGGCACGCCGACCTGGCCGGCATGCAGAAGTACGGCCACACCGACGCCCGGCCGATCCTGGAGCGGGCCAGCGCGCGGGAGACCGCCGCCCGGGTCGCCGTCGGCACGGTCGCCAAGGCGCTGCTCCGGCAGGCCCTCGGCATCGAGGTCGTCTCGCACGTGGTGGAGCTGGGCCCGGTCGCCGCCAAGCCCGGGCTG
This sequence comes from Micromonospora sp. AMSO12t, assembly GCF_008806585.1. Lineage (NCBI taxonomy): Bacteria > Bacillati > Actinomycetota > Actinomycetes > Micromonosporales > Micromonosporaceae > Micromonospora > Micromonospora sp. AMSO12t. Next base: position 4,623 of record NZ_WAAS01000311.1, on the reverse strand, counting down.
CGCCCCACGCCCGCCGACGCCGACCGCATCGACGCGGACCCGCTGCGCTGCCTCGACCCGGAGGCCAGCGCCCGGATGGTCGCCGAGGTCGACGCCGCGAAGAAGGCCGCCGACACCCTGGGTGGCGTGGTCGAGGTGCTGGCGTACGGGGTGCCGCCGGGCCTGGGCAGCCACGTGCAGTGGGACCGCAAGCTCGACGCCCGGCTCGCGACCGCCCTCATGTCGATCCAGGCCATCAAGGGCGTGGAGATCGGCGACGGCTGGCGGCAGGCGCGCTCGCGTGGCTCCGAGGCGCACGACGAGATCATCCCCACCGCCACCGGCGTACGCCGGGTCACCGACCGGGCCGGCGGGCTGGAGGGCGGCATCACCACCGGCGAGCCGCTGCGGGTGAAGGCCGCGATGAAGCCGATCTCGTCGCTGAACCGGGCACTGGCGACGGTGGACGTCACCACGGGCGAGCCGGCCACCGCGATCAACCAGCGCTCGGACGTCTGCGCCGTGCCCGCCGCCGCCGTCGTCGCCGAGGCGATGGTGGCGCTGGTGCTGGCGGAGGCCGCCACCGAGAAGTTCGGCGGCGACTCGGTCGCCGAGATCCGCCGCAACCTGGCCAGCTACCTCGACGCCCTGGTGATCCGGTGAGCGCGGTTCGGCGGGCGGGGCGCGCGGCGGTTCGGCGGTGCCGCTGATGGCGCCGGTCTGCGTGCTGGTGGGGGCGCCCGGCTCGGGCAAGACCACCGTCGGGCTGGCGCTGGCCGAGCTGCTCGGCGTGGAGTTCCGCGACACCGATTTGGACATCGTGCGGCTGGCCGGCAAGCCGATCTCCGAGATCTTCATCGACGAGGGTGAGGACCACTTCCGTACCCTCGAACGGGCGGCCGTGGCGGCGGGGCTTGCCTCGTGCGGGGGCGTGCTCGCCCTCGGCGGCGGCGCGATCCTCGCCGAGGAGAACCGCGCGGCCCTGGTCGGGCACCCCGTGGTCCACCTCTCCGTCGAGCTGTCCGACGCGGTGAAGCGGGTCGGGCTCGGCGGGGGCCGCCCCCTACTGGCGATCAACCCCCGGGCGACGCTGAAGTACCTGCTGGACCAGCGCCGCCCGCTCTACGCCGAGGTGGCCACCGCGACGGTCGTCACCGACGGGCGGTCCCCGGCGGAGATCGCCGCGGAGATCGCCGCGCTCCTCAAGCGCTGAGCCCCGCACCGCCGCGGGCCCCGGGACCCCGGCGGCCGTGTCACTCGCGGGCGATGTCGTCGAGCACGTCGGCCAGGCCCTTCGGCTCGCTGAGCAGTGGCCAGTGGCCGGTGGGCAGCGCGTACAGCCGGCCGCCGGCCAGCCCGGCGAAGAACGGGTGGCCCTGCGCGATCATGTCCTCGACCACCACGAGCGGGAAGGTGCTCGCCACCAGGGCCGTCGGCACCGCGCGCCCACCGGTGCGGCGGACCGGGTCGGTGGCGGCGCGCAGCGGGTGGGCGGTGGCCCGCCGCCGCAGCAGCGCAAGTGCGGCCGGGGCCAGCCCGGCCAGGTTCTGCGGGTCCTGGGCCGGGTCGAACGCGGGCGGCGGCAGCAGGTGCCCGTCGCCGATCTCGGCGCGCAGCCGCTCCTGCTCCTCGGGCGGGTTGCTGTCGAACTGCGACATGCCGTCGGGCATCGGCCCGCTCTCCACGTAGACCACCCGGGCGATCCGCTCGCCGAGGCGGTCCGCCGCCTGGGTCACCGGCAGCCCGCCGCCGGAGTGGCCCACCAGCACGACGTCGTGCAGCTCCTCCACCTCGATCAACCGGACGATGTCGGTCGTGTGTGTCTCCAGGCCGACCTCCGGGCCGGCGAGGTGGGCGCGCTCGGCCACCCCGGTCAGCGTCACCGGGTGCACCTCGTGGCCCTGCCCGCGCAGCGCCGCGGTCACGTCGCGCCACGCCCAACCGCCCAGCCAGAACCCCGGCACCAGCACGAACGTCGCCATCGCGGCCTCCCTCTCTCGTCGTCCGCGACCACCGTACGATCGAATCCGGACGCTTTCCGCCCGCTTTGAAGGAGTGGTCCGTGTCGCATCCCGCCGCCCGGGTGCTCGGCATGCTCGAACTGCTCCAGAGCCACCACCGGCTCACCGGGGCGGAGCTGGCCCGCCGGCTGGGGGTGGACGGGCGCACGGTGCGCCGCTACGCCGCGACCCTGGCCGAGCTGGGCATCCCGGTCGCTGCCGAGCGGGGCCGCCACGGCGGCTACCGGCTGCGCCCCGGCTACAAGCTGCCGCCGCTGATGCTCACCGACGACGAGGCCGTCGCCGTGCTGCTCGGTCTGGTCGCCGCCGAGCGGCTCGGGCTGGGCACCGAAGAACCGGCGACCGCGACCGCGTTGGCCAAGATCCGCAGGGTGCTCCCGCCCACGCTCAGTGACCGCCTCGCGGCGGTGCAGGAGCACCTCGGCTTCACCCTGCGGCGATCGGCGCCGCAGCCCCGGCCGGCGACCGGGACGCTGCTCACCCTCGGCGCCGCCGCTCGGCACCGGCGCCGGGTACGGCTGGAGCACCGTTCCTCTTCCGGCACGGTGACCCGCCGGGAGCTCGACCCGTACGGGCTGGTCTTCCACTCCGGCCGCTGGTACGTCACGGGCCACGACCACCTGCGCGGGGAGGTGCGCACGTTCCGGCTGGACCGGATCGGGGAGGTGCTGCCGGGGGAGGAGACCTTCACCGTGCCCGCCGGCTTCGACCCGGTCGCCCAGGTGACCCGCTCGCTGGCCCGCGTCCCGTACGCCCACGACGTCGAGGTGCTGCTCGAGGCCGACCTGGCCGCCGCGCGACGCCGCCTGCCGCCCAGCGTGGCCGAGCTGAGCGCGACCGACGGCGGAGTACTACTGCGCGCCCGCGCGGAGAGCCTGGCCGGGATGGCCCAGCTGCTCGCTGGGCTGGGCTGGCCGTTCACCGTCGTACGCCCCGAGGCCCTGCGCGCCGAGGTCGCCGCGCACGCTCGAGGGCTGGCCGTGTGGGCGGCCCGGGTGCCCGGGTGATCCCGCCCCGGGGGCGGCCCGCGCGGTCCCGCCCCGGCGCGGGAACGGGTGGCCACGAAGTGGACAGTTCCCCCCTCGGATCGGGCGGCTGGACTAGGCTGCCGGCGATGGACGAGGTGACCCGGATCCCGGTCGGCGGCGAGCGCCCGTACGACGTGCTGGTGGGACGCGACCTGCTCGACGCGCTGCCCGGGCTGCTGCCGGACGCGACCCGGGTGGCTGTGCTGCACGCGCACCCGCTGAAGGAACTGGCGGACGCGATCGGCGGGCGGCTGCGCGCCGCCGGCGTCGCACCGCTGCTGATCGAGGTGCCGGACGCCGAGGCGGGCAAGCGCATCGACGTGGCGGCGACCTGCTGGGACCGGCTGGGCGAGGCGGGTTTCACCCGTACCGACGCGGTGGTGGGCGTCGGTGGCGGCGCGGTGACCGACCTGGCCGGCTTCGTCGCGGCCTGCTGGCTGCGGGGGGTGCGCTGGGTTCCGGTGGCGACCTCGCTGCTGGGCATGGTCGACGCGGCGGTGGGCGGCAAGACCGGGATCAACACCGCCGCCGGCAAGAACCTGGTCGGGGCGTTCCACCCGCCGGTCGGCGTCCTCGCCGACCTGACGACGCTGGACAGCCTCCCGCAGGCCGACCTCGCCGCCGGTCTGGCCGAGGTGGTCAAGTGCGGCTTCATCGCCGACCCGGTGATCCTCGACCTGGTGGAGCGGGACCGGGCGGCGGCCACCGACCCGACCGGCCCGGTGACCCGCGAGCTGATCGAGCGGGCGATCCGGGTGAAGTCCGACGTGGTCTCGGGCGACCTGCGCGAGTCGGGCGTGCGGGAGGTGCTCAACTACGGTCACACCCTGGCCCACGCCATCGAGAAGGCGGAGGACTACCGCTGGCGGCACGGCCACGCGGTGTCGGTCGGCGTCGTCTACGCCGGTGAGTTGGCCCGACTGGCCGGGCGGCTGGACGCCCCCACCGCCGAGCGGCACCGGACGGCCATGGCGGCGCTCGGCCTGCCCACCAGCTATCCCGCGCAGGCCTGGCCCGGACTGCTCGCCACGATGCGGGTGGACAAGAAGGCCCGGGGCAACCAGCTGCGTTTCGTCGTGCTGGACGGGCTGGCCCGGCCGGCGATCCTGGAGGGCCCGGACGACGAGCTGCTGGAGGCGGCCTACCGCGAGGTGGCCGCGTGAAGGTCCACGTGCTGAACGGCCCGAACCTGGGCCGGCTCGGCACCCGGCAGCCGGACGTCTACGGGGCGACCAGCTACGCGGACCTGGTGGCGCTCTGCGAGTCGACCGGGCGGGAGCTGGGCCTGGACGTGACGGTCCGGCAGACCGACGCCGAGCACGAGCTGCTGGGCTGGCTGCACGCCGCCGCCGACGAGGGCGCCGCCGTGGTGCTCAACCCCGCCGCCTGGTCGCACTACTCGTACGCGGTCCGGGACGCCTGCGCCATGCTGCGCGGGCCGCTGGTCGAGGTGCACATCTCCAACATCCACGCCCGCGAGGAGTTCCGGCACCACTCCGTGGTGTCGGCGGTGGCGACCGGGGTGATCTGCGGCCTCGGCGTCGACGGCTACCGCCTGGCCCTGCACCACCTGGCCGCCCTGATCCGCTGACCCC
>NZ_WAAS01000310.1:0-6931 GCF_008806585.1 Micromonospora sp. AMSO12t | reverse complement strand
GCCCGCGCGCTCCCGGCGGCCACGGCCCGCTCAGACCGCCGCCGCGCCCACCCCGACCAGCCGGTCGAGCAGGAAGACCTCCGTGCCGGCCAGGCCGGTCGAGCAGAAGACCGACACCTGGTCCGCGCCGGTCCGGCCGGGGACGGCGCCGGCCAGCACCGCGCCCAGGTCGCGCAACCGCCCGGCGTACGCGGGCAGCGTCGCCAGCATCGGCGGGTCGTACGCGGCCGCCTGCGCCGGCGAGTCGGTGACCAGCAGGTCGGCGGCGTCCAGCAGGTCGGTGCCGAACTCGTGCCGGTCGACCTGCTTGAAGCCGACCGTGTTCACGTGGGTGCCGGGGGCCAGGTCGGCGGCGTCGAGCACGGGGCCGACGGCAGTGGTGGCGAGCACCACGACGTCGCGGTCCCGGACGGCGGCCCGCGCCGAGTCCACCGCCCGCGCCGGCACGCCCAGCTCGGCGCGGACCCGGGCGGCGAACGACTCCCGCCGGGCGACGGAGCGGCTGTGCACGGTGACCTCGCGCAGCGGGCGGACGGCGGCGGCGGCCCAGACCTGGGTCCACGCCTGCCCGCCGGAGCCGATCACGCCCAGGGTGGCGGCGTCCGGCCGGGCCAGGGCGTCCACGGCGACCCCGCCGAGCCCGCCGGTACGCCGGGAGCCCAGCTCCTCCCCGACCGCCACCGCCCGGACCGCCCCGGTGCGCCCGTCGTGCAGCACGACCACCTGCTCGCTCTCCGGGTGCCCGAACGTGTCGTACGAGCGGTAGCCGTACCACTCGCCGGTGAGGTGGCCGGCGGTGAGCACCATCCGTCCCCCGCCAAGCGGCGCGGCGGCCCGGGGCGGGGCCACCAGGCGGCCGGCGTACGCGGCGAGCAGGGCGTCCCGCATCGCGGCGACCGTGGTGGGGGCGTCCAGCGCGGCGGCGACCTCGGGATCGGAGAAGAGCAGCGGCATACCCCGATACTGCAAGTTGAAGCGAGGTTCACGTCAACCCGTGGTGGCCCGGCTCACCCCGGAAGCCGCCCGGCCGGTGCTACCGTCGGTCGTGGCGGCCCGAGGTCGCCCCGGACGAGTGGTGGGCGTACCCGGTCAGGCCAAGACGCCCCGCGTGTGTGTACCGAACCCACTCCTCCCGGCCCGCTGGTCCGGGCGCCTACGCAGAGGTGATCTTCCATGGCCTGGATCGTGCTGGTGGTCTCCGGACTTCTCGAGACCGCGTGGGCGATCGCCCTCGACCGCAGCGCCGGCTTCACCCGGCTCGTCCCGTCGCTGGTCTTCGTGGTGACCCTGGTGCTCAGCATGGCCGGTCTGGCGTACGCGCTGCGCGAGATCCCGGTCGGCACCGGCTACGTCGTCTGGGTCGGCATCGGGGCGGTCGGCACCGCCCTGGTCGGGATGCTCGCGCTGAACGAGCCGGCCAGCCTGCCCCGGATAGCCTGCCTGCTGCTGGTGGTCGCCGGCGTCGTCGGCCTGAAGGTCTTCCACTGACCGGCGTCCACAGGGGCGAGGCGTGACGGACGACCACAGTGGGTAGAGCTGTGCCTGGCACCGGAAAGGCTCTCACCCACGGAGGCAGACATGGCCAACATGCACTCGACCGCCCGCCCGCGCACCAACGCCGCCCGCATCTGCACCATCGTGGGCTTCGTGTTCGCGGTCCTCGCGCTCCTGCTCAACCCGCTCATCTTCGGCGTGATCGGGCTGGTCCTGGGCATCGTCGGCGCCGTGCTCGGCGACAAGCCGCTCGGCTGGTACGCCGCCGCCGCCAACGTGGCCGCCATCGTGGTCAGCATGCTGATCATCAACGCCCTCGTCAACAACTGACCCCGCCGCTCCCCCAGCGGAGACCGGGCCCGCCGGCGTGCCGGCGGGCCCGTCGCGTGTCCGGCCGGCGGGCCCGTCGCGTGTCTGGCCGGAGTCCTAGTCCTCGCCGCCGCGCAGGCCGACCAGGACCTCCTCCAGCTCGTCCGGCTTGACCAGCACGTCGCGGGCCTTGGACCCCTCCGACGGGCCGACCACGCCCCGGGTCTCCATGAGGTCCATCAGCCGCCCCGCCTTGGCGAAGCCGACCCGCAGCTTGCGCTGGAGCATCGAGGTCGAGCCGAACTGCGAGGTGACCACCAGCTCGACCGCCTGCACCAGCAGGTCGAGGTCGTCGCCGATCTCCTCGTCGATCTTCTTCTTGCCGGCGTCCGGCGCGACGAGCACGTCCGGGCGGAACTCCGGCTCGCGCTGGTCCTTGCAGAACTTCACCACGTCGGCGATCTCGCGCTCGGTCACCCAGGCGCCCTGGATCCGGATCGGCTTCGAGGCGCCCATCGGCAGGAACAGGCCGTCGCCGCGGCCCAGCAGCTTCTCCGCGCCCGGCTGGTCGAGGATGACCCGCGAGTCGGCCAGCGAGGAGGTGGCGAACGCCAGGCGGGACGGCACGTTGGCCTTGATCAGGCCGGTGACCACGTCGACCGACGGGCGTTGGGTGGCCAGCACCAGGTGGATGCCGGCCGCGCGGGCGAGCTGGGTGATCCGGACGACCGAGTCCTCCACGTCGCGCGGGGCGACCATCATCAGGTCGGCCAGCTCGTCCACGATCACCAGCAGGTACGGGTACGGGCGCATCTCCCGCTCGCTGCCCGGCGGGGCCTTGATCTCGCCGTTGCGCACCTTGCGGTTGAAGTCGTCGATGTGCCGGACCCCGTTGGCGGCGAGGTCGTCGTAGCGCATGTCCATCTCGCGGACGACCCACTCCAGCGAGTCGGCCGCCTTCTTCGCGTTGGTCACGATCGGGGTGACCAGGTGCGGGATGCCCTCGTAGCCCGTCATCTCGACCCGCTTCGGGTCGATCAGCAGCAGCCGCACCTCGTCCGGCGTGGCCCGGGTGAGGATGGACACCAGCAGCGAGTTCAGGCAGGACGACTTGCCCGCGCCCGTCGCGCCGGCGATCAGGATGTGCGGCATCTTGGCGAGGTTGGCCACCACGTAGCCGCCCTCGATGTCCTTGCCGAGCGCCACCACCATCGGGTGGTGGTCGCTGGTGGCGGCCCGCGACCGCAACACGTCGCCGAGCGCCACGTTCTCCGGGTCGGTGTTCGGGATCTCCACCCCGACCGCGCTCTTGCCCGGGATCGGGCTGAGGATCCGCACGTCCGGCGACTTCACCGCGTACGCGATGTTGCGGGAGAGCTGGGTGATCCGCTCGACCTTGACGCCCGGGCCCAGCTCCACCTCGTAGCGGGTGACGGTCGGCCCGCGGGTGAACCCGGTGACGGCCGCGTCCACACCGAACTGCTCGAAGACGCCGGTGAGCGCGACGATCACCTCGTCGTTGGCCTTGCTCCGGGACTTCGGGGCCGCGCCACTGCCGAGGATGTTCGCCGGCGGCAGCGTGTAGTCGCCCGCCAGCCCGGTCAGCGCGAGCTGCTCGGCCCGCGTCGGGGCGGGCGAGTGCTCCGGCGGCTCCGCCGGCTTGCGGGTGGCCGGAACCCGGCCCGGGGGCTTGCGGGGCAGCACCAGGGTCTCCTGGAGGTCCACCCCGTCGAGGTCGTCGTCGAACTCCGCCGGGTCGGGCGGCGGCGGGGCCGCCCGCTTCGCCGGGCGCTTACGGGGCGCCGGCCGGGCGGGCTCCTCGGCCGTCTCCTCCTCCACCACCGGCGGGGCGATCCGGGTGCCGAACAGCAGGCCGAGCCGCTCCGGGACCTTGTTGATCGGGGTCGCGGTGACCACCAGCAGGCCGAAGACCAGCAGCAGGATCAGCAGCGGCACGGCCACCCAGGCGGTGACCGCCCGCTCCATCAGGCTGCCGACGCCGGCGCCGACCAGGCCGCCGGCGAAGTCGCGCTGGCCCGCGTCGGCCGGGTCCTGTCCGATGTGCAGCATCGCGGCGGTGGCGACCAGCATCGAGGTCCAGCCGACCAGGCCCCGGCCGCGGTGCTCGGGATCGACGGGCTCGCGCATCAGCCGCCAGGCGCCGATCATCAGCAGTACCGGCACCACGACCGAGATCGCCCCGAGGAAGAGGCGGAAGGTGTCGGCCAGCCGCGCGCCCACCGGGCCGGCGCCGGAGAACCAGAGGGCCACCGCGCTGAGCAGGGCGATTCCGAAGACCAGCAGGCCCGCGCCGTCGCGGCGCTGCTCCGGGTCGAGCCCCCGGGCGGAGCCGGCCTGCCGGAACGCCCAGCCGAGACCGTGCGCCATCCCCATCCACAGTGCGCGGACCGCCTGCCCGACCATCGGGCCCGGGCCGGACCGGGCCGCCGGCCGCCGCCGGGGTGCCGCCCGGCCGGCCTTCTTCGCCGGCTGACGGGCACGACTGTTCGTGGTGCCACGCGGCGACGCGCCGCGCCGCCGGCTCGCCTGAGAGGTACGGCCCGCCATAGCATCAACCTAATGGCGTGACCCGGCAGATCGCCGCCTTTCCGGGTCGTGTCCGCGTGTCGCAGCGCGGGCCCCGCCGCGTCACGTGATATCTGCCTCAGAAGGGTTGCCCCCATGGCGTCGCCGGGAACCGAGGACGGTCGGGACGGCCACCTGGCCGGGCACCCGGGGACGCTGGAACCGCTGACCGGCGAGCTGATCGCCGCCGTGCTGCACAGCCGGGGATACCGGGTCCAGGCCGACGCCGACGGCGACCTGGTCGGCCGCTGGGACGACAGCCTGATCTGGTTCCTGCGCCCCGGCGCCAACGGGGAACTGCTCCAGGTCCGCACCCTGACCGCGCCGGCGTTCCCCATCGAGTACGTGCCGGCGTTGCACGCCTTCTGCAACGCGTGGAACCACGACCGGCTCTGGCCGAAGGCCTTCGTGCACGTCGAGGACGACGGGCGGGCCCGGATCTGCGGCGAGGTCATCACCGACCTGGAACGCGGCGTCACCGCGCACCAGCTCGACCAGTTGCTCGACTGCGGCATCGCCACCGGCTGCCAGCTCGCCACCGAGGTGGCCCGGCTGCCCGGCGGGGTGGTGGCGTGACGGGCCGCGGCGGTGACCTGGCCGGTCGCGGCCTCGACCCGTTCGGGCTGCCCGGCTGGTGGAGCGGGCTGCGGCGCGGGGGCCGGGGGTCCGACCCCGCGCTGGCCGAAGCGCTCGCCGACGCCCGCGACACCCCCGACGGCGAGGCCCGCAGCACCGAGCTGGAACGGATCGCCGCGCACGCCGACGCCACGGGCGACGACCGGACGGCGCTGGCGGCCAGGTTCGCGCTCATCGAGGCGTACCTCCTGCACGGACAGCGGTGGCGGCTGGTCGAGCCGGTGCGCCGCTGCCTCGCCACGGTGGAGCGCCGCCCCGACCTGCTGGCCGAAGACCAGGCCGAGCCGCTGCGACGCTACCGGCGGTACGCGGTCGAGGCCCTGCTCGGCTCGCCCCGGGTCGGGCTGGACCAGGCCCGGTCCATGCTGGACGACCTCGCCGTGCGCGCCGCCGACGACCCGGCGGTGGTCGCCGAGCTGCGCTGCCGCATCGCCGACCACCTCGGCGACGAGCCCACCGCCCGGCGGTGGTACGACCGCTGGTCGACGGCCGATCCGGGGCCGGTCGGCGGCTGCCCGGACTGCGCGGCGGCCCGACGGGCGGAACTGCTCGCCGGCTGGGGCGACCACCGGGCCGCGCTGGCCGCCCTGCCCGACTCCCCGCACGGCGACGTCGACTGCACCGAGCAGCCGGAGCGGACGCTGGTCGCCGGGCTGCTGTCGTGGCTGCGGGCCGGCCAGCCGGAGCGGGCGGCCGAGGCGCACGTGCGGGCGTACCGGCGGCACCGGCGGGAGCGGGCCGACTTCCCGCTGCTCGCGACCCACCTGCGGTGGTGCGCGCTGGCCGGGCACCCCGCCCGGGGCGTCGACGTCCTCGCCGAGCAGCTGCCCCGGCTGGACCGGCCGCACGACGACCTGTCCGCGATGGAGTTCGCCGCCGCCGGTGCGCTGGTCTGCGCCCTCGCCGTGGAGGCGGGGCTCGGCGGGCGGACGGTGCACCGCCCGGCGTACGGGGTGCGGCCGGCCGCCGAGCTCGACGTGGCCACGCTGGGCGCCACCCTGCTCGGGGTGGCCACCGCGCTGGCCGGCAGCTTCGACGCCCGCAACGGCACCGGCCACCAGTCCGGCCGGATCGCGTCCTGGCTGGCCGAACGGCCGGCCGCCGCACCGGTGCCCCTGCCGCCCGACGACGCCGACGACGACGCCGACCCGCCCGACGACGTCCTGCCGGACGGGGAGCCACGCCCGCTGAGCCTGGCGATGATCACCGCCGAGCTGGACCGGCGCGGGGACCGGTACGCGGTGGACGACCGTGGCGCCGTCACGGGCCGGTGGGGCGAGGCGCTGATCCAGTTCCGGCGCGCCGGCGAGCGGGGCGAGATCCTCCAGGCCCGGTCCGTGGCGAACCGCCGGCTGCCGGCTGACCGGCTCGCGGAGGCGTACGCCTTCTGCAACGCCTGGAACCACGACCGGCTGTTGCCGAAGGCGTACGTGCACGAGCGGGAGGGCGAGCTGCTGCTGGCCGGTCACGTCGCCACCGACCTGGCGCACGGGGTGGCCCCGGCCCAACTCACGGTCCTGCTCGACGCGGCCGTGGACACCGGCGTCGCGTACGCCGAGGCGGTCGCCGCCCTGCCCTGACTGCCGGGCCGGGCGGAGGCTCACCGGTGAGGTCCGAAACCCGCCGGACGATCTTCTGCCGCCCTGCTGGACTGGCACCCATGACGACGACGCACCACCAGCGCACCGCCCTGCTCCTGCACTCCCTGCACCGCCCCGGCTCCCCGCTCGTCCTGCCCAACGCCTGGGACGTGGCGAGCGCCCGGATCGTGGCCGACTGCGGCGCGGCGGCGGTCGCCACCCGAGGTCACGGTCAGCCCGGCCGGCAGACGCAGGACGAAGAAGCCCTTCGCCGCCGCCTTTCCGACGTTGCTGACGGAGACCTCCAGGGGCCCCGCCGGGTGCCA
>NZ_WAAS01000309.1:0-6940 GCF_008806585.1 Micromonospora sp. AMSO12t | reverse complement strand
CAGTCCCGACCGGAGAAGGCCCACCCCGCCCGGATGGGAACGGCCACCCTGCGCGGACGGGAACGGCCACTCCGGAACGGAAAAGGCCCACCGGCCCCGGGCGTACCCGGGGCCGGTGGGCTGATCAAGCACGAGGGTGACCACCACCGGGAACAGCCACTTCCAGCGCGACGTGGCTCGGCTCAACGCTCTCCGCGCGGCGGGCTGGTTGGCGCTGCGCTTCAAGGCGGACGACGCAGTGCGGCACCCGCCCGGATTGTCCGGCTAATAACTGACGCAATCCAGGAACGCCGCCCCAGCCAATGCTGATCAGGACGCCATGGACCTTAAAGCGGCCGGATAACGTCCATGGCGTCCTGATCACCGGGGCGCTCGCACGCGAAGGCGCGGCAGCCGTTTCGAGATGTCCTGGGGTCACCGGTGCTTCAGCTGGTCGTTCGCGGGTGCGGGATGTCGCCGGGCCGGACCGGTGGTGTCGCCGCGTGGCCGGGAGCCGGGCGCGGGACCCGGCCGCCGTCACCTCGTCGAGACGGTCTGTGCACCGGCCCGCGCGTCGAACACCGAGATTGCCTCTGCCGGACAGAAGCTGGCGTCACGGAGCCGGCCGGCCCTCAGCGGGCGGCCGGCCTCCAGCCGGCGGCCTACGTCAGCTCACCACCGAGTACTTCTGCCAACCCGTCGCGAGCACCTCGGGCGCGGAGAACGTGGCCGAGGGCCGCTCCGCGTCGAACTTGCCGTTGTGCAGGTGCACGACGAGCGTGCCGTCGGCGCGTACGGCCAGCAGGTCCGGCCGGCCGTCGAGGTCGATGTCGGTCACCGTGATGTGCGCGAACTCCTGCCAGCCCTTGCCGAGCGTGAACCACTGGCCCTCGCCGCGCCACCACGGGCCCTCGCCGGAGGTGTCGTGCGCGAACTCGTACAGGTCGAGGTCGCCGTTGGCGCGGCGGACCAGCAGGTCGGGCCGGCCGGTGCCGGTGAAGTCGGCCATCGCCAGCGGGAAGTCCTCGACGTCGATCGTCACCAGGCGGTGCGCGGTGCGGTCGTACGTCTCGTTCTGCGTGACCTGGCGCTTGTTGAAGAACGCGTCGACGTGGCCGGCGTCCTGCTCGCGGCCGAACATGTCGTCACAGCCGTCCAGGTCCACGTCGGCGATGCCGAGCGTCTCCCACTTCTTGTCGTCCCGGGCGCCGGAGATGCGGATCGGATCGCCGAGGGTGTCGAGACCGTTCAGCCCACCCCTGTTCGGATAGAGGAAGATCCCGTGCGTTTCGTTCATGTGTCGCATGCTCACGCCGATGACGTCGGCGTAGCCGTTGCCGTTGACGTCGATGGGACGGACCATCCCGTAGTTGCGATACGGATGGAAGTCGGTGCTGATCAGCACGGGCTCGTCGTATGTGTCGCCACCACGGAAGCTGCCGCTGTGCGGGAAGACCAGCAGTTCACCCGTGTCGTCGTCACGGGCCATGATGTCCATCCTCCCGTTCCCGTTGAACGAACGGCAGTGACCATTCCCGCCCATGCGTGCCACGAACTACCTCCCCGTACACCCCGAAATACGACAGTCCGATCATTACGAACAGGGGCTGGGGGTGGTAACCCCTACCCGCACCCCTCACCACCCGCAAGAAGGTGCTCGACAGGCGAGATCGACAGGCGACAAAGCCACCTACGCCTATCGGCGCTGATCCATGCCCCCATCGCCGGCCACGGGCATTAGGGGACCGATCGAAGAAGGGGCGTAGGCGACTTTCTGCCACCTCGGTCTTCTGTCACTTGAAGTCGAAGCCGCGGCCCGAGCGGCCCGCCGCGGGCCGACCGTCGCCGGGGCGGGCCGCTCGGGTAGGGGCCAGCCGTCGCGCGGGGCTGGCGCACGGGCAGAGGCCAGCCGGAGCACGCGCACGAGGGCCCGGCCGGACGAGCCGGCCGGGCCCCCAGGGTTGGTTCCGGGTCAGCCGCCGAGGCTCGCCGCCGCCGAGGCGATCGCCGGGGCGAAGGTGCTCACCTGCGTGTAGACGCCGGGGTAGGAGGGCCGGGCGCAGCCGTTGCCCCAGCTCACGATGCCGACCTGGATCCAGGCGTTGCTCGCGTCGCGCCGGAACATCGGGCCGCCCGAGTCCCCCTGGCAGGTGTCGATGCCACCGCTGGCGTAGCCGGCGCAGATCTCCTCGTTCGCGATGATCTGGCCGCCGTAGTAGGAGTTGCAGGTCGCGTCGCTGACGAACGGCACGCTGGCCTTGCGCAGGTAGCGCTGCTGCGCGCCGTTCTCGCGGGTGGCGCCCCAGCCGGCGACCGTGAAGGTGCCGTTGTCGTACGCGGTGCTGGTGGCGATCTTCAGCGTCGGGAGCGTGGTGACCGGCGTGGCCAGCCGGATCAGCGCCCAGTCCTTGCCGTTGCCGTTGTAGCCGGGCGCCCGGTAGACGTAGTTCGAGCGCACCTGGATCCGGCTCGACGACTGGAGGTCCACGACGCCGAGGGTGGCGGTGATGCTGGTGTTCGTACCAGTCCCGCCGACGCAGTGTGCGGCCGTCAGCACCAGGCGCGGGCTGTAGAGGGAACCGCCGCAGCCCATGGAGAGCCGGACCATGAAGGGGAACTCGCCCTGGGCGGCCAGCGTCCCGCCCACGACGTACGGGGTCACCTCGGGCCCAGACTTGGCGGAGGCCGGAACGGCCAGGACGAACGAGCCGGCGGTGACCGCCACCAACGCGGCGGCCAACCGGCCGACGAGTGTGCGCCAACGGACCATGGGAGCCTCCCGAACCCTCGCGGCGGGCCGAGGCGGCACGCCGGAAACCGATGGCGGGAGCCTATGGAGATCTATCGATGGATAGCAATGCCCCGACACATCCCGCGTCGGTCATACCGCAGCCGACCAGGATTCGGCGCGCCGGACGCGCATCGCCCGTTTTGCGCCGGGACCGCCCGGGTACGGGCCTGGACATGGACACGAACAAGAAGGCACACCTCGTTGGCGGACCCCGGGACGGCAGCACCATCGACACGGGCGGCGACGCCCTGCTCGAGGTGGAGATCGACGGCATGATGCACCGCTACATCCGGACCACGAAGCAGCACGGCGAGGACGGCACGGTCTACAACTACGACGGAATGGTGGCGCCGGACGGCGGGGAGCCCGGCGTCGAGGACCCGGCGGCCCGGGTGGCCTCCCCGAAGGCCGACGCGGAGGGCCACGGCGGGAAGCACTGAGCTGCGGATCAGCTCCGGCCGGGCGCGGATGAACCGCGGCCGGCCGGGTAAGCAGCCGGCGACCTGGTGGAACGACCGGAGGTCGCGAGACGCCGCGACCGGGCGCGCGGGCGGGCGGCGCAGGCCGGCCCGCCCGGGCGTACGGTCAGTTGTTGCTGATCCAGTTCCAGGCCGACACGACCCACTCGGTCTGCTGGAGGTAGGCGATCCCGAGACCGGCCAGGAAGACCGCCGTCACCAGGTGCGCCCCGCGCGCGCTGCGCCGCACCCGGCCCAGCTGCCGCTCCAGCACCACCCGGCCGAGCAGCCGGGCCAACGCGAAGAGGCCGACGGCCACCAGCAGGCTCAGCAGGAAGATCAGGAACGGGCCGCCCAGGTTCCCGCCGCCCGAGATCGCCCAGATCCCCCAACAGACGAAGGCGAAGAGCGCGCCGGCCGCACTCCACTCGCCGCCGCGCTTCAACTGCTCGACATGCCAGCTCAGCGGCCGGCGCGGGGCCGGCGCGTCCGGCCACCCGGTGCCCGTCGGCTCGTGCTCGACGACGGGGAACGGCTCGGTGCGCGTCGTACGGGACTGCCCGACCGAGGCCACCCCCCGCTGGTACGCGTCGCGCTGCGGCGGCACCCCGGCACCGGGCTGCGGCGGCACCTCGACGGTCCGCTCGGCCCACGGCTGCGTCTGGTCGACCATCTCGTCCCTCCCCTGGACCGACGGCAACCACCGGCCGCCGTCCGTTCCGAGGGTAGCCAGCCCGCAAACCGGTCGCCGAGGCCGCACCCGGGCACGGGCCCCGATCCGCTGGCCACGGCAGGGCCGGCCGACCCCGCGTGCGCCGACGACCGGGGCGTCGTGACCGAGGTCACCGGCCACTCCGCGCGCCACGCGCCGGACCCGCAAGCCGACGCCGGACCCGCAAGCCGGCACCGAACCCGCAAGCCGACGCCGGACGCGCGAGCCAGCGCCGGACGCGCGAGCCAGCGCCGATCGGGCCGGGGCGGTACGGTCGGCTGATGGGTGACACGGAGCGACGCCGGCGCCGGATACGGCACCCGAGCGGCGACGCGGGCGCGACCGGGGGCCCCGACGCGACGACCGCCGGGGTGCACGACGGCCCCGAGCCGCCGCGTGCCCGCCGGGGCGGCCCGGGTGACGAGGGCGACCGCGGCCTGCGTGGTCTCGTCGGCCCCGGCTCGTCCCAGGTGAGCGTGACCGCCGCGATGCGGGCCCGCGACGCTTCCCGCCCCACGGACGAGGACCTGGCCGCGGCCGAGGAGCGCATGGTGATCATCCGCCGCAACTGGACGCCCCGCGAGGACCTCCCCCGCCGCTGACCCCCGGTCCTGGCGGGAACCGCCCCGCAGGGGGCACAGCCCCGCAGGGGGCACAGCCCGTCCGGAAGCTACGGCGATCCCACCACCCTCGGACCCGCCCGGCCGCCCAGGACGACCGGCCGAGCGGCCCGGCGGCCCGGCGGCCCGGCGGTCAGGCGGTCAGGGCAGCGTGGGGAGCTGGCGGGTGCTCTCGTAGTCGGCCACCTGGGCGATCCGGCGGGCGTGCCGCTCGTTGCCCGAGAACGGGGTCGTCAGGAACGCCTCGACGATGGCGGTGGCCTCGTCCAGCGTGTGCTGGCGGGCGCCGACCGCGACGATGTTCGCGTCGTTGTGCTCGCGGGCCAGCTGGGCGGTGTCGATGCTCCAGGCGAGGGCCGCCCGGACGCCGGCCACCTTGTTCGCGGCGATCTGCTCGCCGTTGCCCGAGCCGCCGATGACCACCCCGAGGCTGCCCTCGTCAGCCACCACCCGGTCACCGGTGTGCAGGCAGAAGGCCGGGTAGTCGTCGTCCGGGTCGAAGGCGTGCGGGCCGACGTCGACCACGTCGTGCCCCTCCTTGGTCAGGTGGTTGACCAGGTGCACCTTCAACTCGAAACCGGCGTGGTCGGATCCCAGGTAGACGCGCATACCGCGCAGTCTGTCAGGCGCGCCTCCGGGACGACGCGCGGGCGGCGTCCCGGAGGCGGATTCGTCACAAGGTCAGCGGGACAGCTCGGCGACCACCAGGCCGCCGCGGGCCTTCGGGGTGAACCAGGTGCTCTTGCGCGGCATCTTCTCCCGCGCCAGGTTGACCGCGACGAAGTCGTCCACCGTCACCGGGGCGACCAGCACCGCCAGCTCGGCCCGGCCCGCGTCGACCTCGCCGGTCAGCCAGCTCGCCGGGTAGTCGCCGCCGACGTAGGTGATCCGCTTGTCGCCCGGGTCGAGCCCGAGCGCGTCGCGCAGCAGCAGCCGCTCGACCAGGGCGTGGTCCAGGTTCTCCAGCCGGTTGTCGCCGACGTGCGGCAGGGTGACCGCGTACCCCTGGCCGGCGAGGCGGAGGTGCACGGTGCCGCCGGCCGCCGGGACCTCGACCGGGCCGTCGATCGGGCTGATCTCCGCGCCGGCGGCGCGGAGCCGGCCGAGCAGGTCGTCGGCGGTGGTGGTCAGCTCGCTCACCAGCCGGTTGTAGGGCTGGATCGCCACCGACGCCGGGGTCGTGATGACCGACAGGAAGCGCGGCAGCCCGCCGGTCTGCGCGGCCAGGCTGCGGTGGTTGCCGTCGGCCACGACCAGCTCCCCGCCGCCCGCCAGGGCGGTCAGCTCGTCCTGGCGCGGGCCCGGCCCGAGCAGCCAGATGGCGTGGGTGCGCCCGGCCTGGTCGGTGTCGGTCGCCGCCGGCGCGCCGGCCGCGTCGGTCGCCGCCGCGAGGGCGGCGTGCAGCTCGTCGCCGCGCCCGGTCTGGAGCAGGAGTACGGGCGACAGCAGGTGCCCCAGGGCCTCGGCGAGCGCCACCCGCTCCCGCACCTTCGCGATGAAGACGTCCTCGTTGCGGATGACCAGGCCGGGCTCGTCGGCCCGGGTGGAGATCTGGTCGGTGTCCACCATGGCGAAGAGCCCGTACGCGTTCTCCTCCCCCGGCGCGCTGATCCGGTAGAGGACCACGACCTGCTCCGCCGGCGTGTAGCTGCCGTCGGCCTTGGCCTCGGCGAGCCGGGTCACCGCGTCCGGCAGGGCGTCGAGGAAGGACCTGCCCAGGCTCTCCGGAGCCCGGTGCGGCATCTCGATGCCGAGGGCACTGTGCGGGTTCGCCTCGATGATCGCGGTGATCTCCGCGTCGTCGGCGAACTCGTCGTAGTTCTGCGCGCCGGTGCCGCCAGTGGTGATCCAGGCCCGGGTGATCGGATGCACGACCGTCATGTCCGGAGACGCTACCGGCGACGCGAGTCCCGCCGGCGCGGGACCCGCGCGGGGTCCACCAGATGAAAGAGCTACCGGGGCGGGCGCCGGATTCAGGCGGTGCGGTCGGACTGTCCCGCAGTCCTGCGGTGCCGGCCGCCCGGCGTGGGGCCGCCCGCCGGTCGCCGGCCCGGCACGCCCGGTCCGGCGGGCACGATCCGCCGGGTCCCGCCCGGCACAGCCGGTACCAGCCGGTGCTCGGCCGGCGGGGTGAGCCGGGAGGTGGCCGGCACGCGGGCGACGCCGACCACGATCGGCGGGGCGAGCAGGTCCACCATGTGGGCGGGAAGGTCGGGACGGACCGCCGGCCAGCGGGAGTCGTCGACCGACCAGTACGCCGCGTCCGGGCGCTCGGTCACCCCCTCCCGGGTCGACGGGTCGTCACCGGGCACACGGTGCTTGGCCATCGGAACTGCCTCCACGAGCTGCGGGTGCGGCCCTGCCGGGTCGCTGCGGCGGA
>NZ_WAAS01000308.1:0-6947 GCF_008806585.1 Micromonospora sp. AMSO12t | reverse complement strand
TCTGCGGTCCGCCCCCGCACGCGCGGACCGTCCAGTCGCCGCCCGGAGCCGTCCATGAGCCGCTACGTCGCCCCGCTGGGCTTCACCCTCGCCGCCGTCTGGGTGGCCGTCGTCTTCGTCCTCGCCGGCGGCGCCGCGCACTGACCACCGGCGACGGCACGCACCGACCGTCGGCACGCACCGACCGCCTGCGACGGCGCGGACCGACCGCCGGCACGCACCGACCGCCGCGCCGTCGCCGGCCGTCGGGGCGCGCCCGGCCGCCGGCCACCCCGCACCCGTGCGTCAGAGCATCCGCGAGGACCACAGCAGGTTGAGGGCCCCCGCGCAGAGTGCCAGCAGCAGGGCCACCCCCGCGTACCACTGGGTGACCTCGCGGGGCTCCGTGCGGAACCCGATCGAGCTGCCCATGTCCTGGTAGACCTGCTTCAGCTCGCTCACCGACGCCGCCTCGTAGAAGTAGCCCTCGGTGGCCTCGGCCAGGTCGGCCAGGGCCAGCCGGTCCACCGGCACCCGTTGCAGCTGGCCGCCGATGTCCACCTGCCCGGAGTCGGTGCCGAAGGCGATGGTGGAGACCGGCACGTTCGCCGCCTGCGCCGCGGCGGCCGCCTCCTCCACCGACCGGCCCGAGGTGCGGTACCCGTCGGAGAGCAGCACGATGCGGGCCGGCGGGATCCCCGCCGCGCCGTCGGCCGGCACCGACCGGATCGCCTCCAGGCAGGTGAAGACCGCCTCGCCCGTCGCCGTCGCCTCGGCCAGCACCAGCCCGTCGATCGCGGCGGTCACCGCGTCCCGGTCCTTGCCCGGCGGCACCAGCACGTTCGCCGACTTGGCGAACGAGACCAGCCCCAGGTTGTAGCTCTCCGGCAGCTCGCCGACGAACTGCTTGGCCGCCTCCTGCGCCGCCTCCAGCCGGTTCGGCGCCACGTCGTCGGCCTGCATGGACAGCGACACGTCGATGGCGAGCATCACGGTCGCCCGTTCCAACGGCTCCCGGGTGTCGACCGACGGCCGGGCCAGCGCGGTCGCCAGCACCAGCAGGCAGAGCAGGAACGCCGTCGCCGGCACGTGCCGCCGCCAGCCCAGCCCCTTCGGCGCCAGGGTGCGCAGCAGGTCCACGTTGGTGAACCGCATCGCGTACGCCCGGCGGTGCAGCTGCCGCCAGACGTAGAGCGCGGCGAGGGCGAGCACCGGCAGCACGGCCAGCAGCCACCACGGTTGCAGAAAGCGGATCATCGTGTCGTCCCCCTGGTGCGCGCGTGCCGCTGCGCGGCCACGAAACGCACCATGTCGAGCAGCCAGTCTCGGTCCGTACGCAGTCGCAGGTGGGCCGCGCCGGCGCCGCGCAGCGCCGCGGAGATCTCCGCCCGCTGGGCGGCCGCCGCCTCGGCGTAGCGGTGGCGCAGCCGCGGGTCGGCGGTCTGCACCTCGTGCAGCTCGCCGGTCTCCGGGTCGACCACCGGCAGCACCCCGACGTCGGGCAGCTCCAGCTCCCGGGGATCGACCACCTCGATCGCCACCACGTCGTGCCGGACGCGCAGCTTACGCAGCGGCCGGGACCACCGCTGCGGCGGGGCGAGGAAGTCGGAGATGACCACCGCCACGCCCCGGCGGCGGGGCGGCCGGTTGAGCATGTCGACAAGCGTGCCCAGGTCGCTGCGCCCGGGGCGGATCTCGGTGCCGGCGATCGCCCGCAGCAGCGCGTGAGCCTCCTTGCGGCCGGAGCGCGCGGGCAGCCGGGTGTAGACGTCCGGGCCGGCGACCGGCGGCGCGGCGCGCCACCGGCGGGCCGGCGCGCTCGTGCCGCCGCCGCTGCCGATCACCGCGCCGATCCGGTTGCCGCCCCGGACGGTCAGGTGGGCCAGCGCCGCCGCGGCGGCCACCACGACGTCGCGCTTGAGCCACCGGCCGGTGCCGAAGTCCAGGCTCGCCGAGAGGTCCACCGCCAGCCACGTCTCCAGCTCCCGGTCGGCCACCGTACGCCGGACGTGCGGCATCGTCGTGCGGGCGGTGACCGGCCAGTCCATCCGGCGTACGTCGTCGCCGGGGCGGTACTCCCGGGACTCCCCCGCCTCGCTGCCCGGCCCGGGCAGCAGGCCGGCGTAGTCGCCCTGGAGCAGGCCGTCGAGCTTGCGGGTGACCATCAGTTGCAGCCGCGACAGGACGGCCTCGGTGCGGTCGGAGGGGACGTCGGCAGGCCGACGGGCGGGTGAGGTCACGGACGCTGCCCGGGCCAACCGGCGCCGGGCGGCGCGGAGGTCGGCATGGGTGCGGGGGTGGCCTGCTGCCGGGGCGCGACCGAGGGCAGCGGGATGGTGGACATCACCCGGTGCACCACGTGGTCGGCGGGCACGTCGTCGGCGAGCGCGTCGTAGCTGAGCACGAGCCGGTGGCGCAGGATGTCCGGCGCGATGTCCTGCACGTCCTGCGGCAGGGCGTAGTCCCGGCCGCGCAGCAGTGCCAGCGCGCGGGTGGCCCGGACCAGGCCGAGCGAGGCGCGCGGGCTCGCGCCGTACTGGATGAGCTGGGCGACGTCCGGCATCCCGTGCTCCGCCGGGGCGCGGGTGGCCAGCACCAGCCGGACCGCGTAGTCGACCAGGGCGTTGTGCACGAAGACCTGGTCCGCCTTGCGTTGCAGGGCGATCAGGTCGGGGGTGGTGAAGACCGGCGCCGGCTGCGGCGGGGCGACCCCCATCCGGTAGACGATCTCCCGCTCCTCGGCGTCGGTCGGGTAACCGACGACGATCTTCATGAGGAAGCGGTCCCGCTGGGCCTCGGGCAGCGGGTAGACCCCCTCCTGCTCGATCGGGTTCTGCGTCGCCATCACCAGGAACGGGTCGGGCACCCGGTGGCTCTCGCCGCCGATGGAGACCTGCCGCTCGCTCATCACCTCCAGCAGCGCCGACTGCACCTTGGCCGGCGCCCGGTTGATCTCGTCGGCGAGCAGGAAGTTGACGAACACCGGGCCCAGTTCGACGTCGAACTTCTCGCTCGACTGCCGGTAGATGCGGGTGCCCATGATGTCGGCGGGCACCAGGTCGGGGGTGAACTGCACCCGGGCGAAGGAGCCGCCGACCACCCTCGCGAGGGTCTCCACCGCGAGGGTCTTCGCGACCCCCGGCACGCCCTCCAGCAGGCAGTGGCCGCGCGCGAGCAGCGCGACGAACATCCGCTCCACCATCCGGTCCTGCCCGACGATCACCCGTTTGATCTCGAACAGCGCCCGCTCGAGCAGGGTCGCGTCCTCGGCCGGCGTGGTCACCGGCTCGGGTGTCTCCGGGCCCGTCCCGTTCGGCGTCGGGGCGTCGGGCGTGGTCGGCTGGGCCACCGGTCCTCCACAGCATGATCGGTTGTCGCGCGGCGTGGTGCGTATCAAGACTCGCATGCCCGGCTGAGTGCCGAGGTGGGGAGAAGCCGATTCTCGCCGCCGCGTCCCCGATGCCGGGTCGCGGGCCCGCCACGCCGTCGGGCGGTACGAAATCCCCGCTCACGGGTGGACAGGGACCGGCCCGGCGCGTGTACCATTCACCCGTCGCCGGGCGGCTCCCCCCGTGGCCGCCCGGCGCTCAAACTTCCGGTGCCGCCACCGCCCCTAGACTGGTCGGGATGAGCAGCCCCCTTCCCGCCGACGAGCCGCTGGTCTGCTCGTCCCGCGGATGTCGTGCCCCCGCCCACTGGGCGCTGAGGTGGAACAATCCCCGGCTGCACGACACCGACCGGCGCAAGACCTGGCTCGCGTGCACCGCGCACCGCACCACCCTCGGCGACTTCCTCGACGCCCGTGGCTTCCTCCGGGAGGTCGTACCGGCGCCCGGATCGCCTACGCTCGAAGGGTGAGCGCGCACAACGGATGTTCCCGGTGAACAGTGACGGGTCCGCCGGCCCGCCGCCGGCGCCACCCCTACCGCCGGCGGGCCCCCTGGAGCCGTGGCCGGACACCGTCCGCTGGCAGTCGATCTCGTCCGACCTGATCTGGGTGGAGCTGATCCGCCTGGCGCTGGTGCTGGTCGTCCTCGCCCTCGGGCTGGGCGTCGGCTGGGCGTTCAGCGGCAGCGGCTTCCTCGGCGCGGCACTCGGCGTGGTGCTGCTCTTCGGCGTCCTGCGGGGCGTGACGATCGTCCGCGCCGTACGGGCCTGGGGCTACGCGGAGCGGGAGGACGACCTGCTGGTCCGGCACGGGCTGCTGGTGCGGCGGCTCTCCATCGTGCCGTACTCGCGGATGCAGTTCGTCGACGTCAGCGCGGGGCCGCTGGAGCGCGCGTTCGAGCTCGCCACCGTGCAGTTGCACACGGCCGCCGCGGCGAGCGACGCCCGGGTGCCCGGGCTGCGCCCGGCGGAGGCGTCCCGGCTGCGCGACCGGCTCACCGCGCTGGGCGAGGACCGGGCGGAGGGCCTGTGAGCGACCCGGCCGCCCGGGGCACGGACCACGCCGGCCCGTCCCCGGCGGAGCCGGGCGTCCCACCGGAGCCGACCGGGCCCGGTGCGCCCCCGCCGCCGACCGGACCCGACGTGCCACCGGAGCCGACCGGACCCGGTGCGCCGCCGGAGGCGGCATGGCGCGACGCCGGGTCCGGCTTCCCGCCCCCGGCGACCGGGCCCGTCCCGCCGGGCCCGGTCCGGTCTGCCGGGGCGCCCGGGGGCGCCGAGCCGCGGCAGCGGCTGCACCCCCTCAGCCCCGCCCTGCACGGCGCCAAGTCCCTGGTCGTGGTGATCGCCGGCCTGTCGTGGTCGACGCTGTCACGGGTCGGCTTCGGCTGGTTCGCGCTGATGGCGGTGGTGCTGGCCCTGGGTGCCACCGTGCTGGCCGTGGTGAGCTGGTACTACACCGGCTACCACGTGGTGGGCCGCGAACTGCGGGTGCACGAGGGTCTCCTCTGGCGACGCACCCGGGCGATCCCGCTGGAGCGGCTCCAGGCCGTCGAGGTGGTCCGTCCGCTGCTCGCCCAGCTCACCGGCCTGGCCGAGCTGCGGCTGGAGGTGGTGGGCGGGGGCAAGACGGAGGCGCCGCTGGCCTACCTGAGCGTCGCCGAGGCGACCGCGCTGCGCCAGCGGCTGCTCGCCCTCGCCGGACGGATCGCGGCCGAGCCGGGCGCGCCGCCAGCGGGAGTGGCCGCGGGACCGGCGGGGACCCCGGCACCACCGCCCGGCCGGCCCCTGCACGCCGTGGCCAACAACGACCTGCTGGTCAGCCAGCTGCTGACCCCGCAGGCGTTCATGATCCCGTTCGGCGTCGCGTTCGTGGTGGCGCAGTTCCTCTCCGAGGACTCCTGGTCGTTCGTCGCGGTGGCGAGCACCCTCACCGCCATGGCCGGCGTGCTGCTGCAACCGGTGCGGCGGGTGCTCGACGACTGGAACTTCCGGCTCGCCCGGGACGAGGGCACGCTGCGGATCCGCAACGGCCTGCTGGAGACCCGCGCGCAGACCGTGCCGCTGGACCGGGTGCAGGCCGTCGGGGTGACCTGGCCGCTGCTGTGGCGGGTCAAGGGCTGGCTGCGGCTGCGCCTGGAGGTGGCCGGCTACTCCGCCGGCGAGGCCGACGAGCGCAACCGGCCGGACCGGCTGCTCCCCGTCGGTGACGTGGCGACCGGCGAGGCGATCGTGGCCGAGGTGCTGCCGGGGGTGCGGCTGGCCGCGCTGCCGCTGAGCCCGCCGCCGACCCGGGCCCGCTGGCTCAACCCGCTGAGCCGGGGCGTGCTCGGCGCCGGGCTCGACGACCGGGTCTTCGCCGTCCGCTCCGGCCTGCTCACCCGGCAGTTGGCGCTCGTGCCGTACGCCCGGATCCAGAGCGTGCGGGTCGTGCAGGGGCCGGCGCAGCGGCGGCTGCGGCTGGCGACGGTGCACGCCGACACCGCCGGCGGCGCCGGCGCGGCCGCCCGGAACCGGGACCTCGCCGAGGCGTGGGCCCTGGCGGCGGAGCTGACGGCCCGCTCGCGCGCGGCCCGCCGGGCGGGCTGACCGCGCCCGTCCGCACGCGGGTTGTTCAGCGGGTGGCCGTGACCGGCGGCGGCTCGGCGGCGGCCGGCGGGTCGGTCGGCTCGGCCTCAGCGTCGGGGTCGGGCTCCGCCGGGGACCGCCGGGCCTTGCGGGCCGCCCACCAGCGCTCCGCCAGGCCGACCACCAGGAAGGCCATCCCGACGTACGCCCAGCCGACGAGCACGTCGATGACGTAGTGCTCGCCGCTGTAGACGAGGGTGAACGTCATCGCCAGCGGGTAGGCCAGCAGCAGCGGCCACCAACGGCGGCGGGTCTGCCGCAGGAAGAACAGCACCACGAAGAGCGCGAACGCGGTGTGCAGCGAGGGCATCGCGGCCACCGGGTTGGAGGCGATCTGCCCGGCGTTGAGCAGGTTGCCGGCGCCGTGCATGCCGAACGCCTTCCAGCCGCGCGTGGAGATCCGCGCGACCTCCTCCAGCAGCCCGTTCTGCGCCGCCCACCAGGGCGGGGCGGCCGGGTAGAGGAAGTAGGTGACCAGGCCGGTGGCGCACAGGAAGCCCCAGCGGCGCATGAAGGCCGCCCACCGCCCCCGGTCCCGCAGCCAGAGCACCGCCGCGGCGGCCAGCGCCACCACGAAGTGCGAGAAGTAGACCCAGCTGACCGCGACGTCCCACCAGTGCACCTCGGGCCGGTAGAGGTGCTCCTGGAGCCAGGTCGTCGGCACCTGCCCGCCCGTCGCCCAGCCGAACATCACCCGGTCGGCGACGATCAGCTCGTACGCGTGCGGGGTGGCACCGTTGTCGGCGAAGCCCCGGGACAGGTTGTAGACGGCGAGCAGCAGCACCACCGGCACCCAGTCCCGCGCGAAGCGCAGATGGCTGCGCCACGGCCGGCTGCTGTTCCAGGCGATCGTCCCCGCCCAGATCCACAGGAACGCGTACGCCGGGTCGGTCGGCAGGCCGATGCCGAGCCAGCCGGCGACGAAGGCGACCCCCCAGAGTGTCATCGCGACC
>NZ_WAAS01000307.1:0-6954 GCF_008806585.1 Micromonospora sp. AMSO12t | reverse complement strand
CCGACGTCCCGGTGGGGTTGTTCGGGTTGCAGACCACGATCAGCCGGGTCCGGTCGGTCACCGCCGCCGCCATCGCCGCCAGGTCGTGCCCGTGTGCGGCGTCGTTGGGCACCCGCACGCTGGTCGCCGCCGCGGCGGCGCTCGCCGCGCTCGTCGCCGTCGGCGCCGGCACCCTGCTCGACCTGCGCACCCCCGCGCCGCGCCCGGCCGACGCGCCGCCGGGCGAGTTCAGCGCCGCCCGGGCGTACGAGCACGTCGAAGTCGTCGCCGCGCGGACGCACGTGGCGGGCAGCCCCGCCAACGACCAGGTCCGCGCGCACGTCGAGGGGGTGCTGCGCGGCCTCGGCCTGGAGACCGAGGTGCAGGACACCGTCGCGCCCGAGGCCGGCCAGCTCAGCGGGGCGGCCGGCGGGGCCACCCTGGCCCGGGTCCGCAACGTGGTGGCCCGGCTGCCTGGCACCGACCCCACCGGCAAGGTCTTCCTCGTCTCGCACTACGACTCGGTGCAGTCCGGGCCGGGCGGCAACGACGACGCCGCCGGCACCTCGGCCATCCTGGAGGTGGCCCGCGCCCTGGCCGCCGGTCCCCGGCCACGCAACGACATCGTCTTCGTGCTCACCGACGCCGAGGAGGCGTGCCTGTGCGGGGCGGCGGCGTTCGCGTCCAGCCACCCGCTGGCCGCCGGCGGCGGCGTCGTGCTCAACCTGGAGGCGCGCGGCTCGACCGGCCCGGTGATCATGTTCGAGACGTCGCGGGACAACGCCGCCCTGGTGGACGCCTTCGGCCGGGCCGCGCCGCACCCCGTGGGCACCTCGTTCGCCGTGGAGATCTACCGCGCGCTGCCCAACGACACCGACTTCACCGCGTTCCTCGACAACGACTTCGTCGGGCTGAACTCGGCGTACATCGACGGCGGGGCGATCTACCACACTCCGCTGGACACTCCCGCCGCCATGGACCGGTCCAGCCTCCAGCACCACGGCGACAATGCCCTCGGCCTCGCCCGTGAGTTCGGCCGGGTCGACCTGAGGGCGCTGGACTCCGGGCACGACGCCACCTACTTCCCCGTCCCTGGCGGGCTGGTCCGCTACCCCGGCTGGCTGGTCCTGCCGTTGGCGCTGCTCGCGCTCGCCGCCGTGGCGGCCCTCGGCTGGCTCGCCCTGCGGCGGGGCCGCACCACCGGGGGCCGGCTCGCCGCCGGGTTCGGGCTGGCGCTGCTGCCGCTCGTGCTCGCCCCGCTCGCCGCGCAGCTGCTCTGGGCGGCGATCACCGCGCTGCGGCCCGGCTACGCCGAGCTGCTCGACCCGTACCGGCCGACCTGGTACCGGCTGGCCGTGGTGGCGCTCGCCGCCGCCGTCCTGTTCACCTGGTACGCGCTGACCCGCCGCCGGGTCGGCCCGGCCGCGCTCGCCGTCGGCGGGCTGGGCTGGCTGGCCGTGCTCGGGGTGCTGCTCGCCGTGCTGGTGCCCGGCGGCGCGTACCTGGTCACCCTCCCGGCCCTGGCCGGCGCGGTGGCCGGGCTGGTCGCGCTGAGCGTGCGCATCGACGGTCCGTGGCCGGTGGTCGCGACGACCCTGGCCGCCGCGGTGGCCGTGGTGATCCTGCTGCCCACCGTCGTCCTGCTCTTCCCGGCGCTCGGCATGGCCATGGGCGGGGTCGCGGCGCTGGTCGCGGTGCTGCTCGGCCTCGCCGCGCTGCCGGTGGTCGACCTGCTGCACCCGCAGGCCGGCGGGCAGCGCGGACTGCTGGCCGTGCGCGCGCGCCGACTCGGCGCGCTGCCGGCCGCCGCCACCACGCTGGCGGCCGTGGTCCTCGCCGGGGTCGGGCTCGCCGTCGACCGCTTCGACGCCGCGCACCCCGCGCCCACCCACCTGATGTACGCCCTCGACGCCGGCACCGGGCAGGCCCGCTGGCTCAGCCACGAGGAGGACCCGCAGCCCTGGACCGACGGCTACGTCGACGGGGTGACCGAGGTCGCCGACTTCCCCGGCCTGGGCGACACCGAGCTGCGCGCCGGCCCGGCGCAGCCGGCGAACCTGTCCGCCCCCAAGCTGGAGGTGCTCGCCGATACCACCGCCGGCACCGAGCGCACCCTGCGCCTGCGGCTCGTCCCGCAACGCCAGGTCCGCCTGACCACCCTGCACGTCGACGCGGCGACCGCGACGGTGCTGCGGGCGGAGGTGGCCGGCCGCGCGGTGCCCGTGGAGGCCCGGGAGGGCCGCTGGGGCTTCGGCCTGGTCTTCCACGCCCCGCCGCCGGAGGGGATCGAGGTGACGCTGACCGTCACGCCTAAGGCGGGGC
Organism: Micromonospora sp. AMSO12t; assembly: GCF_008806585.1. Taxonomy (NCBI): domain Bacteria; kingdom Bacillati; phylum Actinomycetota; class Actinomycetes; order Micromonosporales; family Micromonosporaceae; genus Micromonospora; species Micromonospora sp. AMSO12t. The sequence goes on along the minus strand of NZ_WAAS01000307.1, from coordinate 4,653 downwards.
AGGTGGCGCTGCGCGCGATGGACGCCAGCGACGGCCTGGACGCCCTGCCCGGCTTCCGCCCGCGCCCGCCGGACGTGGGGATCGTGGGCTCGCACAGCTCGGAGATGCTGGCCGTGGCCCGTACCTATCCGCTCTAGGGCAGGCGGCGGGGGTGGCTCGGAGAACGGTCGGTCGCCGAGCCACCCCCCGCACCTGTCAGCAGCGGGTCGCCGTGACGTCAGCTCAGCCGCGGGTGACCGTGACCTCGGCGGTGAAGGCGCCGCTGCCGTTGCCCGGCGCGTCGTCGTTGATCCGCAGGTACAGCGTGCTGCCGGAGCCGTAGTAGGTGAACGTCGTGCCGGTCCCGGCGTACCGGTAGTTGCCGTTGGTCTTGGCCAGCAGCGAGAAGGCGCGGGCGTTCGTCATCGGGAACTTCGAGTCGCCGGCCATGTTCGTCCAGCCCTGCGGCCCGTTCTGCCCGGTGAGCCACACGCCGGACCAGATCGACCCGTAGGCGCTGATCTGGACCCGGTCGCCGTACTGTAGCCAGCAGCCGGAGTTGACGTCGTACGACGCCTCCTCGACCTGCTTGGTCTCCTCGCAGACGATCGTGCTGGTGGCCGCCGCCTGTGCCGGCGTCACACCGACCAGCGCGCTGCCCGCCACGGCCGCCGCCACCGCGAACCGGGCCGAAACCGTCTTGAACCTCATGTGGTCCCCCTCGAAATGGTTGCCGTTACGGAGATCAACACTAGGAACTTGGACGTCGGGGCACCTCAGTGCGAGCACGTAATTGCTGTCGGCCAGGGGTCAGTCCGGTCAGTCCGCCAGGAAGGTCAGCACCGCGAGCACCCGCCGGTGGGTGTCCGGCTCGTCGGCCAGGCCGAGCTTGGCGAAGATGCTGCGTACGTGGGTCTCCACGGTGCGCTCGGAGAGGTGGAGTTCGGCGGAGATGCCCCGGTTGGCCCGACCCGCCGCCATCCGGGCCAGGATCTCCCGCTCACGCGGTGACAGCGCGCCGACACCGACCGACACGCGCGGGCGGCGCAACAGCCGGTCGACCACGATCGGATCGATCGCCGTGCCCGCCGCCGCGACTCTGCGCACGTCGCGGACGAACCCGGTGACGTCGGTGATCCTGTCCTTGAGCAGATAGCCGACCCCGCCGCCGGGCTGCTGGAGCAGGGCCAGGGCCTCCCGGTGCTCCAGGTGCTGGGACAGCAGGAGCACGGCGACGCCGGGGTGACGACGGCGTACGGCCAGCGCGGCGCGGACGCCCTCCACGGTGAAGCTGGGCGGCATGCGGATGTCGACGATCGCGATGTCCGGCTGGTGCTCGGCGACAGCGGCCAGCAGTTGCTCGCCGTCGCCCACCTCGGCCACGACCGTGATGCCGTGCTGCTGAAGCAACAGCGCCAGGCCGCTGCGCAGCAGTACAGAGTCGTCGGCCAGAACCGCCCGCACACCACCGTCCCGAGCGGCGACCGGTACGGCCCGGGTCATGACGCCGCGAGTGGCATGACGGCGCGTACCGCCGTGCCACGCCCCCGGGTGCTCGACACCCGCAAGGTCCCGCCGCACGACTCGACGCGCTCCCGCAGGCCGTGCAGCCCGCCACCCGGCACCGCGAGCGCGCCGCCGATCCCGTCGTCGTGGACGGTAACCTCGACCCGGCCGCCGCTGGTGGCGAGCGTGACGGACACCCGGCCCGCCCGGGCGTGTTTCTGGCTGTTCGTGACCGCCTCCATGGTGACGAAGTAGGCGGCGACCGCGACCGGTTCGGGCAACGTGAGGTGGCTGACCCGGTCGTCGACCAGGACGGGGACCGCGGCGCGCTCGGCGATGGCAGCCACCGCCCCGGAGAGGCCGTGGCACACCAGGGCCGCCGGGTTCATGCCCCGGACGAGGTCGCGCAGATCGGCGATCGCCTGCTCGACCTCCGCCGCGCCGCGCGCGACCAGGGCGGGATCGTCCTGCCGCAGCATCATTGCGGCGGCGAGCAGCCGCTGTTGCACTCCGTCGTGCACGTCACGCTCCACCCTGCGGCGCTCCCGGTCGCGAGCCCGGAGCAGGTGGCGGCGCTCGGCGCGGTGCATGCTGAGCGCGGCCCCGACCGGGATCAGCGCCGCACCGAGGGCGTAGAGCGTGGTCGGCCAGTGCCCGGAGCCGTAGGCGACAGTGCTCAGCATCGCCGTGCACAGGCCGTTCACTGCCAACGCGGCCCAGAACGGGGCGTACACATGCCGTTCGGCGCGGTCGGCCCGGCGGTACCGCACGATGAACAGCCCGGCGAGAAACACGCCGACCAGCGGATAGGACCACGCCCGCAGGTGCAGCAGATGACCGGTGCTCAGTGTCCCGGCCACCATGGCCCCGGCGACGAGCACCGGCCAGTACGCGTAGCCGGCCGCGGCGACGAGCCGCTCCCACCGCCCCCGCAGTCGGCCCGACGACACGATGAGACCGGCGTGCAGGTGCATCGGGTCGTGCACGATGCTCAGCATCATGCCGGCGGTGAACAGGGCGGGCAGGGTGACGCGACCCCAGGCGTCCAGCAGCCACACCAGGCCACAGACCACCAGCAACGGCCCGATGCGGTTGGCGGGACGCTCCCGCCACAGCCGCAGTCCCACCTCGACGTGCAGGACCCCGGTGACGGCGAGACAGGCCAGCTCCCAGGGATCCGTCCAGTACAGCGCCAGCAGCGGTCCGCACAGCAGCGTCGCGGTCGCGACGCGGAGCGGCCACCGTAGAAGTTCCATGATCAGGATGGTGCCGCGTGGTCGCAAGCATCGGTGTACGTCCGTCGGCAGCCCGACTTTCCGCCCACGGGTGGGTCGGGGAAGCGGAAGCTCCTACTTCCAGCGGAAGTGGACGAAGAGGCGGCCGAAGTTCTTCGAGTCCTTCTCGACCCGGTGGTAGAGCTGCTTGACGTCCTTCTGGTCGAGGAAGCGCAGCACCCGCTTCTTGAGCTGGCCGGAGCCCTTGCCGGGGATGATCTCGACGAGGGTGGCCTTCTTCGCCACGGCCTCGTCCATGATCCCGCGCAGGGCCCGGTCGATGTCCTGGCCCTTGTTGAAGATCTCGTGCAGGTCCAGCTTCAGCTTCACCGCACACCCGCCGCCAGCTCACGTCCCATGACGCCGATGGTAGGCCGCCCGACGCCGCCGGCGCACCGACCGCTGATCAGGACGCCATGGACGTCATGGACGTCATCCGACGACTCTGACGTCCATGGCGTCCTGATCACCATCGGCGCTCGGCGTTGCGCGTCCCCGTGACGAGCGCGAGGGCGGGGCAGCTCCACCGAGCTGCCCCGCCCTCGTCCACCGTCAGCGGGTGCCCTCGACCCGGGTCTGCACCCGGTCCAGGGCGGTGCGGTAGTCGTCGTTGCCGCTGTGCATGGCCGCCGCGATGCGCAGGTGCCGCAGCGCGTCGGCGGGCCGGTTGAGCCGCTCCAGCGTGCGGCCCAGCACGTGGTGGGCGTAGTGGTCGGCGGGGTCCCGGTCGATCAGCTCCCGCAGTTGCGCCTCGGCCCGGTTGAGCTGGGCCGAGTGGAAGTACGCGCGGGCGAGCAGCTGGCGTACCGAGGCGTTGCCGGGCTCGGCCTCGACGATCGGCTCGAGCAGCCGGGCAGCCCCGGTCGGGTCACCGGCCTCGAAGAACATGGTCGCTCGCCGGTACTCGGCCAGAAGGTCCATCCGACCCACCCCCTCGTGTCGCGCCACTGTCCCGACGCTGGCACAACATCAGCCGTACCGCGACTGTTCCCGGGGCCGGGAACCGCGCGGGCCGGGGTCAGGTGGGGGCGCCGTGCCGGCCGGCGGCCAGCTCCCAGGCGCGTACGCCGCCGACGATGCCGGCGGTGTTGGGCACCACCACCACGTCGTCGCCCATCCGGGCGAGCTGCTCGGGGCGGATCAGCCGGGAGTTGCCGCCGCCCAGGTAGAGCCGGTCCCAGCGGAACACCGGACGCAGCCCGTCCACGACCTGGCGGATGCGACGGGACCAGAACGCGTCCCCGAGCCGGCGCCGCTCCGGCTCCCCGACGTACGTGTCGTAGGTGGTGTTCCAGCGCACCGGGGCGTGGGACAGCTCCAGGTGCGGGGCGAGCACCCCGCCGTCGAAGAGCGCGCTGCCCAGCCCGGTGCCGAGGGTCAGCACCAGCTCGCAGCCGGTCCCGGCGACCACGCCGGCGCCGTGCACCTCGGCGTCGTTGAGCACCAGCGCGGGCACGCCGAACGCCTCGGCGAGCGCGGTCCGCGCGTCGTACCCGGACCACTGGGCGACCAGGCCCGGGTCGACCTTCGACCGGGGGCCGGAGCGGGTCACGTAGTGCGGGGTGGCGACCACCACCCCGTGCCGGATCATGCCCGGCAGGCCGACGGTGAGCCGGTCCGCCGTGGGCAGCCGGCCGGCGAGGTCCAGCAGCGTCTTCACGAAGAGCGCCGGCGGCAGGGGGTACGGCGTGGGCACCCGCAGCGGCCGGGCGCGCATCGTGCCCGCCTCGTCCAGCACGGATGCCTTGATCCCGCCGCCGCCACAGTCGATCGCCAGTGTGGTCACCACCCGAGCAGTGTGCCGCGCGCGTGCCGGGGCGTGGAGCAAGGGTGGGTGATCGGGGCGGGATAGGGTCGGGCACTGATGAGCGCGACGATGATCGTCAAGGGGCTG
>NZ_WAAS01000306.1:0-6989 GCF_008806585.1 Micromonospora sp. AMSO12t | reverse complement strand
GTGTATAACAGACAGCACCCGTCCAGCCCCCGCACCAGCCGCCCGGGGCGCCGCCCGCGCCCCCGTACCCGCCGAGTGAGGACCGCCCGTGACGCTCGACCAGTCGGCCAGCGAGCGGCGGGCCCTGATCACCGGAGCGACCGCCGGCATCGGTGCCGCGTTCGCCCGCCGGCTGGCCGCCGACGGTTGGCACCTGGTGCTGGTGGCCCGGGACGCGAACCGGCTGGCGGCGACGGCCACCGAGCTGACCGGGCGGCACGGCCGGGAGGTCGAGACGATCCCGGCCGACCTGTCCACCGACGACGGTTGCGCGACGGTGGAGCGGCGGCTGGTCGAGGGGCCGCCGATCGAGTTGCTGGTCAACAACGCCGGGATCAGCCTGAACACCCCGTTCCTGCGTTCGTCCGCCGAGGACGAGGCGCGGCTGCTGCGGCTCAACGTGCACGCCGTGATGCGGCTGACCCTCGCGGCCCTGCGTCCGATGACCGAGCGGCGCCGTGGGGCAGTGATAAATGTCTCTTCGGTGGCGGGGTTCGGCGCGGTCATGCCGGGTTCGACATACTCCGCCAGCAAGGCGTGGGTCACCAACTTCAGCGAGTCCGTCGGCCAGTCCGCCCGGCCCTTCGACGTGCGCGTGATGGCGCTCTGCCCCGGCTACACGCGTACGGAGTTCCACGAGCGCGCCGGCATCAACATGTCGAAGACGCCGGAGTGGATGTGGCTGCGGGCCGACGACGTGGTCGACGAAGCCCTGCGTGACCTGCGGAAAGGCAAGCTGGTCAGCGTTCCCGCGTGGAAGTACAAGCTCGCCGTGGCGGGGCTGCGGCACGCGCCCCGGCGGCTGCTGGAGGCGGTGTCCCGGGACACCCGGGGCCGGATCGGCCGCGACGGCGGCTGAGCGGCGGGTCGGGGCGGGCTTGCCCCGTCGACCTCCGTCGATCGTCCGATATGTCCGGCTGAACGGTCGCTCAGCGTAGCCGGCCATCGCCACCCGTCGGTCGTCCCCAGGGCTGATCCCGGTGGACCCCGCACACGACTCCCAGACTTGAGCAGTACCCTCTATCGGCATGGGGGACCACGACGACCTGCGTAAATTCATCACTGACCTGGCGGTGGTCCACGGCCGGGTGGTGCTCTCCTCAGGCCGCGAGGCCGACTGGTACGTCGATCTACGTCGCGTCACGCTCCATCACGAGGCCGCTCCGTTGGTGGGGCGCGTGATGCGTGACCTGACGGCCGACTGGGAGTACGACGCGGTGGGCGGGCTGACCCTGGGTGCCGACCCGGTGGCGCTGTCGATGGTGCACGCCGCGTCCGGGACCGACCGTCCGGTGGACGCGTTCGTGGTCCGCAAGGCGGGTAAGACGCACGGTCTCCAGCGTCGGATCGAAGGGCCGGACGTGGCCGGCCGGCGGGTGTTGGCGGTGGAGGACACTTCCACTACCGGGGGAAGTGTGTTGACGGCGGTCGAGGCCCTTCGCGAGGTCGGGGCCGAGATCGTGGGTGTGGCGGTTATTGTTGATCGAGGCGCCGGCGACGCGGTGCGAGCCGCCGGATTGCCGTATCGAGCGGCCTATACGTTGGCTGACCTCGGCCTTGTGGCGTAAAAGTCTGCCGATTCGGATCCGCCGATATGCAGGCGGATCGATGCTGCTGGTGGAAGGATGGAATACGTGGGAACTGCGTTGGCCGAAATGACTATGCCTCAGATCTCGCCGCTTGCCGGCGAGCCGATCGAACGTGCCGATGCCGAGCGTCTGGCGGGGGTCCTCAAGGCCCTCGCCGACCCTGCTCGACTTCGGCTGCTCAGCCTGATCCAGTCGGCGCCCGAGGGTGAGGCGTGCGTGTGCGATCTGACCGCACCCCTCGGCCTCTCGCAGCCGACGGTCAGTCACCACCTGCGTATCCTCACCGAGGCCGGCTTGCTGGAGCGGGAGAAGCGCGGTGTCTGGGCGTACTACCGGCTGGTGCCGTCGGCGATCGCCACGATCGCCGATCTGCTGACCCCGCCGCGCAAGCGCGCCACCAAGAAGGCGCGCTGACCTTCACCGATCGTCCGGTGCCATCCCCCACCGGGGGCGGCACCGGACGGCCGGTCGGTCAGTGCTTGCCGTAGTGCTCGCGGGTCTCCCGGATCGCCTCCTCGGCGGCGGCCCGTTCCTGCGCGCTGGTGCCACGCTTGGCGGCCATCCGCGCCCGCAGCAGCTCGACGGCGATCGGGACCACCGAGATCAACACGATGGCGATCAGGATCATCTCGATGTTCGCCTTGACGAACGGGATCTGGCCGAGGAAGTAGCCGAGCACGGTCACGCCCGTGCCCCAGAGCACGCCGCCGATCACGTTGTAGATCACGAACGTGCGGTAGTTCATCCGGCTGACCCCGGCCACGATCGGCGTGAACGTCCGCACGATCGGCACGAAGCGGGCCAGCACGATGGAGCGCGCGCCGTACTTCTCGAAGAACTCGTGCGCCTTGAGCACGTTCTCCTGCTTGAACAGCTTCGAGTTCGGCCGGCGGAACAGCGCCGGGCCGACCTTGCGGCCGAACGCGTACCCGACCTGGTCGCCGGCGATCGCCGCGATGGTGATGAGCAGGCAGACCAGCCACAGCGGGTAGGTGATGTACTTCCCGTCCGCGGTGAGCAGCCCCGCGGTGAACAGCAGCGAGTCGCCCGGCAGGAAGAACCCGATCAGCAGGCCGGACTCGGCGAAGACGATCACCAGGATGCCGATCAGCCCGAACGTCGAGATCAACACCTCTGGATCGAGCCAGCTCGGCCCCAGGGCCAGGGTGGTGGTGGGCGTCGGCACGAGGCGACCTCCGATGTATGCCGGTCGGTGACGGAACGTCCGTAGTCTAGGTGGCCGCCGGCCGGCCCGGTGCTCGACGTCACAGCGCGCGAGGCGGCGCCAGCCCGGTCGGGCAGGCACATCCGGCACCGGGGCCCGACCCGATGCGCCGCCTCAGCGGGGAGCGACGACGAGCGTCTGCACGGCCCCACCCACGGTGCCGTCGGCGTCGGCCAGCCGGCTCGCCGCCACGCCCGAACCGTGCGGCCCGATCGTGGTGGCCGAGTCGAGCAGGAGCCACTCGCCGCGCAGCGGCCGGTGCAGGGTCACCGTCAGGTCGACGTTCACGAACAGCCACCGGGCCAGGTCCAGGCGGGCACTCACCCCGCTGCCCGAGTCCGCCACCAGCAGCGCCAGCTCCGCCGGGCCGACGGGCTCGCCGGGCAGCAACGGGATCCGGGGCCGTACCCACACCCGGGCCGGGCCCGGCTCGACGAACGCGCCGGAGACGAAACGCCACTGCATGGCCGACAGATAACCGGCGGAGTGCGCGGCGGCCCAGTGCTCCGGCTCGGCGCCCGCGTCCGGCCCCGGCACCGGTGGCCCGTCGTCGGCCGTCGCGGGCGTCGGCTCGGCCGGGGCCAGGACGCGCCAGCCCCGGGCGTGCAGCACCTCCTGCCCGCCGGCCTCCGCGATCCCCTCCACCAGCGTGATCCGGCGGCCGGCCCGGACCGTACGGACCCGCAGCGTCAACTCCGCCACCGGCACCGGACGCAGGATGTCCACCGACACGCGGGTGAGGAGCTGGCCGTCGACCGGGTCGTGACCGGCAAGCGCCCGGGCGAGCAGGGCCGACGGCGGGCCGGCGTGCTGGGCGGCCGGATCCCACGGGCCGGCGGTCGCCGGCGTCGACCCGAACCGACCACCGCCGGCCGGCTCGTAGAACGCCTCGTACGTCATGGCCGGCGACCATACCCGCGGTCACCGACAGCCGCGGACCGGCGGTCACGGGTGACGGCCGCCGTCGACCGCCGTCACCCGTCACGCCTCGTCACAGCCGGGGGTCGACCGGCTCGGACTCGCAGGCCAGGATCGCGAAGACCAGCTCGTGCCGGCGCCACAGCGGAGCACCGGCGACCAGCGCGTCCAGCGCCGCCAGCCCCAGCCCGTGCTCGCGCAGCGCCAGCCCCCGCTTGCGCCCCAGCGACCGGCGGCGCAGCGCGGCCAACTGCTCCGGCTCGTCGTAGCCGGGACCGTAGATGATCCGCAGGTACTCCCGGCCCCGGCACTTGATGCCCGGCTGAAGCAGCGAACCCCGCTCGGTGCGGGCGGCCGGGCCGGCGTACGGCTTCACCACCATGCCCTCGCCGCCGGCCGCCGTCAGCGCCAGCCACCACTCGGTGGCCGCCGCCTCGGCGGCCGGATCGGCCAGGTCGACGACCTGGCGGCGCGTCGGCGTGAAGAACTCCGGGTCGGCGGCGCAGAGCCGGTCGGCCAGCCCGAGGTGCCAGCCGTGGTCCCGGTCGGCGTAGCTGGCCTTCGCGCCGGCCAGCACCGCGAACGGGGCCAGGGTCACCCCGCGCAGCCCGTCGGTCGGCCCCACGTACGCCCGGTAGGCGTCCGAGTAGGCCATGATCTCGTCGCGGCGACGGGCCATCCGGTCACGCAGCTCACCCACGGGCAGCCCTCGCCCAGCCGCCGCCTCCAGCGCGGCCAGCGCCGCCGGCAGGGCGGCCCGGCCGGCGGCACCGACCCCGGCGTACTGCTCGCGGATCAGTCCGCCCGCCTTCGCCGACCAGGGCAGCAGCTCGCAGTCGAGCAGCAGCCAGTCCGTCCCCAGCTCGTCCCACAGCCCCGCCCCGCCGACCGCCGCGCGCACCCGGTCGAGCAGCTCGTTGTCGAGCGGCGCGCCGAAGAACGGGCGGCCGGTGCGGGTGTGCACCACCCCGCCACCCGGACCGAAGGGCCCGCCGTCGGGCTCCCGGCAGACCAGCACCACGGCCCGCGAGCCCATGTGCTTCTCCTCGCAGACCACCCGGTCCACGCCCGCCGCGCGGTAGTCGGCGAACGCCTGCGCCGGGTGCTCCAGGAAGCCGCCCGACGTCGCCGTCGAGCAGGGCGCCATCGTCGGCGGCAGCCAGGCCAGCCAGCGCGGGTCGACCGCGAAGCGGCTCATCACCTCCAGCGCGGCGGCCGCGTTCTCCGCCGGCACGGTCAGCGACCCGTACGGGTGCTCGACGTGCCGCCGGCCGGTCACGTCGGTCAGCTCCAGCACCTGGTCGGGTCGGGCCGGCGCGGCGGCCAGCGGGCGGGTCGGCGCGTACCACTCCCGCTCCGCCGGCACCGAGACCAGCTCCTTCTCCGGATAGCGCAGCGCGGTGAGCCGGCCGCCGAAGACGCAGCCGGTGTCGACGCAGATGGTGTTGTTCACCCACTCCGGCACGGCGGCCGGGGTGTGCCCGTAGACCACCATCGCCGAACCCCGGTACTCCCGCGCCCACGGGTAACGCACCGGCATCCCGTACTCGTCGGTCTCGCCGGTGGTCTCGCCGTACAGCGCGAAGGAGCGCACCCGACCCGACGCGCGACCCTGGTACGCCTCCTTCAGCCCGGCGTGCGCGACCACCAGCCGGCCCTCGTCGAGCACGAAGTGGCTGGTCAGGCCGTCGATGAAGCCCGCCACCTCGGCCACGAAGGAGTCCGGCTCGGCCGCCAGCTGCTCCATCGTCTCGGCCAGCCCGTGGGTGAGCCGCACCTCGCGGCCGCGCAGCCGGCGCAGCAGCTTCTGCTCGTGGTTGCCGGGCACGCAGATCGCGTGCCCGGCGGCGACCATGCCCATCACCAGGCGGAGCACGCCAGGGGAGTCCGGGCCGCGGTCCACCAGGTCACCGACGAAGACGGCGGTACGCCCCGACGGGTGCGTCGCGTCCACCGGCCGGCCCCGCTCGTCGCGGCGCAGCTCCCAGCCGAGCCGGACGAGCAGCGCCTCCAGCTCGGCGCGGCAGCCGTGCACGTCCCCGACGATGTCGAACGGCCCGGTCAGCTCGCGCCGGTCGTTGAACAGCTTCTCGTAGCGGATCTCGGCGGCGTCGATCTCCTCGACGCCCCGCAGCACGTGCACCTTGCGGAAGCCCTCCCGGGCCAACAGCTTGTACGACCGGCGCAGGTCGCGCTGCATCCGGGCGAGCACGTGCCGGTTGAAGGTGCGGTCGGCGCGGCCCTCGGTGCGTTCCCACGCCAGCGCCTCGGGCACGTCCAGCACGACGGCCACCGGCAGCACGTCGTGCTCGCGGGCCACCCGCACCAGGCCCGCCCGGGCGTGCGGCTGGAGGTTGGTCGCGTCGACCACCGTGAGCCGGCCCCGGCGCAGCCGCGTGCCGGCGACGTGGTGCAGCGCGTCGAAGGCGTCGGCGGAGGCGGACTGGTCGTTCTCGTCGTCGGCGACCATCGCCCGGAACGTGTCCGAGGAGAGCACCTGGCTGGGCGCGAAGTGCCGGCGGGCGAAGGTGGACTTGCCGGAGCCGGAGACGCCGACGAGTGCGACCAGGGCCAGCTCGGGGATGTCGAGGGTGGTCACGGGTTCTCCTTCCGGGTCAGCACGACGAGCTGGGTGGGGGCGCCGACCTCGGGATCGTCGTCGCCGACCCCGCTGATCGCGGCGGTGTAGCCGTACGTGGTGGACACCCGGTCGACCCAGGCGGCGAACTCCGCGCGGGTCCACTCGAAGCGGTGGTCGGCGTGCCGGAACCGCCCGGCGGGCAGCCCCTCGTAGCGGACGTTGTACTCGGCGTTCGGCGTGGTCACCACGACGGTCGCCGGGTTGGCGTGACCGAGCACGGCGTCCTCCAGCGCCGGCAGCCGGGGCGGATCGACGTGCTCGATCACCTCCATCAGCACCGCCGCGTCGTACCCGCGCAGCCGGTCGTCCCGGTAGGTCAGCGCGGACTGCCAGAGCCGGATGCGGTCCCGCTGCCGCTCGGGCAGCCGGTCCAGCCGCAGCCGCCGGGCGGCCAGGGTCAGCGCGTGCGTGGACACGTCGGTGCCCACGATCTCGGTGAACCGGCGGTCGCCGACCAGCGCGGCGAGCAGGGCACCGCCGCCGCAGCCGAGATCCAGCACCCGGCTCGCACCCGCACCGGCCAGCGCGCCGAGCACCGCCTCCCGCCGGCGCGCGGCCAGTGACGCCCGGCGGGCCG
>NZ_WAAS01000305.1:0-7038 GCF_008806585.1 Micromonospora sp. AMSO12t | reverse complement strand
CCGGCACCCGGGAAGGTCGCTCCCGAGCGGGTGACACCGACCCCGCCGGCTGCCGAGGCCCCGGTGCCGCCCCCGGCGGAGAGGGACGCCGGTCAGGCCCCGACGGTGACGGTGGGCGCCGCCCGCGCCGGCGAGCCCGACCGGGTGAACCGGCCCCTCGCGGTCTCCGCCGTCCTGGCGGTGGCGAGCATCGTCGGCGCGCAGATCGGCGCGGTCCTGGGCCTGCGCCGCCGCCCGGCCCACGTACCGGCCGGCGCGGCCCGGACCACGGCCGCCGCCCGCCGGGGCAGCACCGCGCGCGGCACCACCACGGCCAGGCGCGGCACGGGTCACCGGGACATCCGCACCACCCCACGCGGCAGCGCGATCGGAGTCGACCGGGGCACGGGGACCGGTACCCACGACAGCGTTCCGACCGGCCACGGCCGGACCCGTGCGGATTCGTCCCACGACACGGCGATCGGCCGCCACCGCCGCCCCTGACTCCCGGGGGCCGGGAGGCCGCCGGGCGCCGGTCAGGGCAGGCGGGTCTCCAGGACGCCGTCGACGACGCGGGTCGGCAGGATCTGCTGGTCGTTGCCGGAGGGGCCGTGCACGACCTCGCCGCCGTTCAGGCGGAACGCGCTGCCGTGCCAAGGGCAGACCACGCAGTCGTGCCCGTCGATCTCGCGTACCTCGCCCTCGCCCAGCGGGCCGCTCTGGTGCGGGCAGCGCTCCAGCATCACGGTGACCTCGTCGCCGTGCCGGTAGAGGATCACCGAGACGTCGTCGACGTCCCGGGTGATCAGCGTGCGCTCCGGCAGGGCAGCCATGTCCGCGATCGAGTGCCAGCCGTCGCTCATCCGGTGCAGCTCGGAGATGCTCTGGTTGACCTGCGCGCCCTGCTTGTACGCCAGGTGCCCGCCGAGGTAGGCCCCCATGCTGGCGGCGCCGAGCCCGAGGAAGCCGAGCGTACGGCCGAGGTTGTGCCGACCGGTCATCCGGGCGGCCACCGAGCCGGCGTAGAACGCCAGGCCGACGCTGTTGGACGCGGCGTGCACCAGGCCGATCCGGCGCTGGTCACGAGCCAGTGCCGCCCAGTCGTTGAGGCCGGTGACCGCAGCCGGGAGGGCGCTGACGGTGCCCACCGCGCACAGCGTGGCGGCGGCCCGGCGCTGCCCCGGCATCAGGTCCAGCACTGCCGTGCTGATCCACGCGCCCACCGGCACCTGCACCATCGCCGGGTGCAGCGGATGGCCCAGCCAGACGCCGTGCAGCAGGTCGCGGACCCGCTGCGGTCGGAGGGTGGCCTGGACGGCACGCTGCAACCGGTCGCCGACCCGGTCCAGCCCGGATGCCTGCTCGATCTTCGTCAAGAGTGCTCGCACCCGTACCGACTTCCCGGCAGGAGCCCCCGCAAACCGGTCGGCGGTGACGGATCCGCAGCGGTACGTGGTCGCGCCCCCACCGACCCGTAACGGGACGTCCCCACCGAGGTCGGCGGGCGTGGAAATCCGGTCGCGGGCCGCACCGTCCACGACCACTGTGGTCCGGGTGTACGCACTCTCCTCCCGCCCGCTGCCGGCCGGTCGACCGGCGACCCGACTGAGCGTCGCGCTGGGGCAGCCCCGGGCCGTGCCGCCCCCGCTGCTGATGCTGCTGGGCATGCTCTCCACCCAGGTCGGGGCGGCCGTCGCCAAGCAGCTCTTCGGCAGCGCCAGCGCCGGCGGCACCACCACGCTGCGGCTCGGCTTCGCCGCGCTCATCCTGCTGGTCCTGGTCCGGCCGGGGCTGCGCCTGGGCTGGCGTACCGCCGGTCTGGTCGGGGCGTTCGGGCTGGCCCTGGCGGTCATGAACCTCGCCTTCTACGCCGCCCTGCACCGGGTGCCGCTGGGCGTCGCGGTCACCATCGGCTTCGCCGGGCCGCTGCTGGTGTCGCTCGCCGGCAGCCGCCGGCTCGCCGACGTGGCGTGGGCGGCGCTGGCCGGCGGCGGCGTGCTGCTGATCAGCGGGCTCGGCGGGACGGGGATGGACCGGCTGGGGCTGCTGTGCTGCGTGGCCGTCGCGGTCGGCTGGGCCGGCTACGTGCTGCTCGGCAAGGCGGTCAGCGCCCGGGTGCCGGGCAGCCGGGGCCTCGCGCTGGGGATGGCCGTCGCCGCGCTGGCCGTGCTGCCGTTCGGGGTCGCCGGCAGCGGTGCGGCGCTGCTCGACCCGTGGACCCTCGCGCTGGGCGCGGCGGTGGCGCTGCTGTCGTCGGTGCTGCCGTACTCGGCGGAGATGGCGGCGCTGCGCCGGATGCCGGCCCGGGTCTTCGCGGTCCTGCTCAGCCTGGAGCCGGCGATCGGGGCGCTGGTCGGGCTGGTCCTGCTCGGCGAGCTGCTGGCCTGGCCGCAGGCGGCGGGGGTGGCCTGCGTGGTCGGCGCCGCGCTGGGCGCCACCCTGGTCCGCCGGGAGCGGCCCGCCGCGCCCTGACGCCTGGCGCCGCCGGCACCGCCGGGGGCATGCTGTCGGCATGGGCGTACGCGTCGAACGCGCCGCGGCGGTGACCACGGTGATCCTGGACCGCCCGGCGGCCCGCAACGCGGTCGACGGGCCGATGGCGCGGGCGCTGGCCGACGCGTTCCGCGCCTTCGAGGCCGACCCCGACGCCTCCGTGGCCGTGCTCTGGGGTGCCGGCGGCACGTTCTGCGCCGGAGCCGACCTGAAGGCCATCGGCACCCCGAGCGGCAACCGGGTCGAGGCGCAGGGGGACGGCCCGATGGGTCCGACCCGGATGACGCTCAGCAAGCCGGTGATCGCCGCGATCTCCGGTCACGCGGTGGCCGGCGGGTTGGAGCTGGCGCTCTGGTGCGACCTGCGGGTGGCCGAAGCCGACGCGGTGCTCGGGGTGTTCTGCCGCCGCTGGGGGGTGCCGCTGATCGACGGGGGCACGGTCCGGCTGCCCCGGCTGATCGGCGAGAGCCGGGCGATGGACCTGGTCCTCACGGGGCGGCCGGTGCCGGCCGAGGAGGCGTACGCCATGGGCCTGGTCAACCGGCTGGTCGCGCCGGGTGAGTCCCGGGCGGCGGCCGAGCGGCTGGCCGCCGAGATCGCCCGGCACCCACAGACCTGCCTGCGCAACGACCGGGCGGCGCTGCTCGCCGGCGCCGGCCTGCCGGAAGCGGCGGCGCTGGAGGTGGAGCTGGCGTACGGGATGGAGTCGCTGGCCGCCGGCGCGGCGGCCGGGGCGGCCCGGTTCGCCGCCGGCGCCGGTCGGCACGGCGACCCGGCCGACTGACCGGGCGGGACATCTCGACGGGCCGGGCGGTGCCGCCACTCGGTGTCGAGTGGCCGCACCGCCCGGTGGACCGGCCGCCGCCCGGGCGACCGGGGTGGGTCAGTTGCGGTTGATGGTGAACGTCGTGGTGGTGTTCTGGATGTCCACCGCGTTGTTGCTCAGCCGCAGGTTGTTGAAGGTGACCGACCCGACGGCCGGGCCCTGCCCCGTCTCCGGCATCGGGTTGGCCCAGATGCCGAAGCCGGACTTCGCGTCGTACGCGTCACCGCTCTTGCGGGCGCCGCTGATGGAGACGTTGGTGAAGACCGTGTCGGTGACCGGGAACTGCGGCTGCCCGCCGACGTAGTTGGTCTGGAACATGATGCCGCTGTAGGTCGGGTCGACGATGTCGACGTCGCTGACCCGGATGCCCTGGAACACCTTCGAGGCGGAGAAGACCCAGATCGCCGGGAAGGTCTGCGCGCCCCAGAAGTGCCCACCGGCCCGGACGATCGAGATGTTCTCGAACCGGGTGGGCGGGCTCGCCCCGAAGCCGTTCATCGGGTAGCCGAAGTCGAGCGAGCTGATGGTGATGCCGGAGTAGACGAGCGTGTCCGCGATGTAGATGTTGCGGAACGTGTTGCCGTAGCCGCCGTAGACGGCGACACCGGCGGCCCGCCAGGTCAGCGTCGAGGTCAGGTTCTCGTAGACGTTGTCCTTCATGTCGGCGCCGCCCGCGTCGATCGCCGAGAACAGCGCGAAGCTGTCGTCGCCGGTGGCCCGGGCGTCGTTGTTGCTGACCAGGTTGTTGGTGCTCCCGTTGGTCATGTTGATGCCGTCGGCGAACATGTTCCGGATCCGGGAGTTCTTGATCGTCATGTGGTCGGTGTTCGCGCCCCAGTAGAGGCACACCATGTGCTCGTTCCAGATGTTGTCGATCACGATGTTCGACACGTTGGAGAAGTCGAACACCTTGCCCGGCCCGTCGATCCGCGAGGTGTAGTTGCCGAAGTAGGCGAAGTTCGCGAAGGACGATCCGGCCGCCGAGTTCTCGGCCCGGAAGCCGATGTCGGTGTTGTCCTGGCCGGAGGGCGCGTTGAACCGGGTGTACCAGGGGCCGGCGCCGGTCACCTTGACCGCCTTGCCGTACACCTGGAACTTCGACGCGGTGGAGTAGTTGCCGGCGGGCAGGTACACCCCGACGAGGTTGCCGGTGGTGTCCATCCGCACCCGGTCCAGGGCGTTCTGCACGTCGGAGTGGGTGAAGCCGGTCGGCGTGGCGTAGCGCGCCGGATCCGGGTTCGCGATCGGCGCCACCTGCTCGGTGTTGATGAAGTCGATCGCGTACGTGGTGGTGTTGGCCGGGTCCTTCTGGAGGCGGATCCTGCTGCCCGCCGGCACGGTCGAGTTGAGCATGACGTTGGCCTCGTCGTAGATGTGCCGCGGTCCGCCCGCGCTCGGCGAGTTGCCCGGGCTGGCCTCGTTGCCGTAGAGCCAGGCGTACCGGGACGTCAGGTCGATGGCCTTGTGGAAGCTGCCGTTGACGTAGACGTTCAGCGTCGAGTTGATGCCGCCGCCGCCCGGGGCGTCCGGGATGGAGAAGCGGGTGACCAGGGTGTTGGTGCTGGCCCGGGTGGTCCACTCGACGTAGCTGCCGGTCGAGTTGAGGGTCACCGCCCGCCGGCCGGACGCCTCACCGGCGAGATCGCCGACGGTCCGGTTCGGCCCGACGACGCTGGCGCCGCCACCGACCACGCCGTCCTCGGCCTCGTACATGTCGTACGGCATGTTGGCGCCGCGCCCCACGAAGAGCGCGCGGTCGCTGGTGTTGTTGGCCTGCTTGACCGGCAGCTCGTTGCCGTCGGCCGCGAGCACCACCCGGACGGTGTACTTGCCGTTCGCAGCGGTCCAGGTGCCCAGATTGACCGGGCCGACCGTGGCCCCGGCGTTGATCACGCCGGAGTACGAGCCGGTCAGGGCACGGACGACCGTGCCCGCCTCGTTGAGCACGGTGAGCGTGATGCCGTGCGCGCCGGACGCGGAGGCGACGCTGCCGGCGTTGCGGATCGACACCGAGAAGCTGACCGTGTTGCCGGCCGCCGGGGTGCCGGGCGACCAGGCGACCGCGGCGGCGACCAGGTCGGAGCTGGCGACCGGGCTGACCACCAGCGGGCTCGGGTTGGTGTAGCTGTTGTTGGTGTCGTCCTGCTCGACGACGGTGTTCGACTCGTCGACCTTCGCGCTCAGCGGATAGCTGCCCGCGTCCCGGTTGCCGATGTTGGCGGTGACCGTGGCCGAGGCGCCGGCCGCCAGGCCGCCGACCGGCGCGGTGCCCACCCGGTTGGTGCCGAGGTAGAAGTTGACGTTGGTGGCGCCGGAGGCCGCCGAGCCGGCGTTGCGGACGGTGGCCGAGAGCGTGACGGTGCTCGTCTCCACGGGCGCGGACGGGCTGAACGACATGCCGGTCACGGTCAGATCCGGGTTCGGCGCGGGGGTGCCGATGACCTGGAACTCGGCGATCTGCCCGGCCGGGGCGCCGGTGTTCGAGGCGATCGAGAGCCGCACGTCGGCCGCCGCGCCGGAGACCGGGATGGTCACCGTGTTGCCGCTGGCCGGGTTGAAGGCGTAGTTCGCCGCGCCGACCAGGGTGGTGAAGGTCGAGGAGCCCTGGTCCCGCCCGAGGACGGTGATGTTCTGGGTACGCGCCCCCCAGGCGGAGTCGGGGTTCAGCTTCAGCACGACCTGGCTGAGGCTGGCGTTGGCGCCGAGCTGCACGGTCAGCGTGCTCGGGTTGCCGTTGCCCTCCCAGTAGGTGGCCACGTTGTTGTCGTTGGCGTTGGTCGCCACGAACGTGTGCACGTGCCCGGAGGCGGTGATCGGCTTGCCGACCGCCAGGTTGGTGCCGACCGGCGGGTTGCCGGTGCCGGTCCGGGTCACGGTGTTGCTGTTCGCCGACTGGTTGCCGGCCGCGTCCCTGGCCCGGACGTGGTACGAGACCGTGGCGCTGTCCGGCTGGCTGTCGGTGTACGTCAGCGTGGAGCCGTTGACGCTGCCGCGCAGCGCGCCGTTGGCGTACACGTCGTAGCCGGTCACGCCGACGTTGTCCGTGGACGCGGACCAGGTGAGCCGGATCTGCCCGCTGGCGGGCTGGGTGTACGCGAGGTTGCCCGGGACGCTGGGGGCCTGGGTGTCGGGGTTGCCGGCGGCGCCGTAGACCTCGACCTCGGAGAGTTGGGCGGCCGGCCAGCCGGTGTTGCCGGTGACCTGCACCCGCACGTACCGGGTGCTGGTCGCGGTGAAGCTGACGGTGACGGTGTTGCCCGTGGCCGGGTTGAAGGTGTGGCCGCCGGACGCCTTCAGGGTGGTGAACGACGAGCCGTTGGTGGAGCCGAGCACCGACAGCGTCTGGGTGCGGGTCTGCCAGTCCGACGAGGGCGGCAGCTTGAGCACCACCCGGTCGACGGTGACGGTGGCGCCGAGGTCGGCCTGGATCCACTGCGGGAACGCGTTGTTGGCGCTCTCCCAGTAGGTGGCCGCGTTGCCGTCGTTGGCGTTGCTCGCCACGTAGTTCTGGTTGTGGCTGCTGGCGGTCATGGTCGCGGAGAGCCCGGCGAGCAGGGCGGCGCGGGCGGCGGTCGCGGCCGGGTCCGCCGTTGGCGCGGCGGCAGCCGGGGTGACGGCCGGGACGGCGGTGAGGAGCAGCCCGGCGAGCACGCCGGCGAGCAGCCGCCGGTTGGCCGGGCGGGTCGACCGGGGGACGGGACGGGGCGCGCCGGCCGGCGCGGTCCCGGGTCTGGTGCCGT